>NZ_JAAHGT010000117.1:0-2967 GCF_010672385.1 Okeania sp. SIO2F4 | reverse complement strand
ATTATCAAGGGATGATTTTGATATGTGCCCAAAATTTAGCATTATCAAGGCAGAGTTTTAGCTTATGCTAATTTAATTATCATTTCCCAACTATGCAACGCCGAAAAATTAACTGATATAATGTTTAGAGAATCAGTTATAAAAAAACTTTCTCCTTTCTAAACTTGACTCCTTCCCTTCTACCTTCAGCATAAATTCCCTCTGCTTTCTTTCTTGTAAAGTACAACTATTCAACCGAAGATTATATTAGTGACTGATACTAGATTCATCAGAAGTTGCATAAAATAAAATTTTAATCAGAGTTCACTGTAGATAAAAACAGAAATACTCCAACAATTAATAATTAATAATTACCTTTCCTTGAAAAGAAGAAGGCTGTAAAGCCTTATTTTCAGCGAGCAAAAATTAGCTTGATTTTTTAGACGGAGGAGTAGTTTCTGGCAATCAATTTTCGGCGTTGTATTATCAAGGGATGATTTTGATATGTGCCCAAAATTTAGCATTATCAAGGCAGAGTTTTAGCTTATGCTAATTTAATTATCATTTCCCAACTATGCAACGCCGAAAAATTAACTGATATAATGTTTAGAGAATCAGTTATAAAAAAACTTTCTCCTTTCTAAACTTGACTCCTTCCCTTCTACCTTCAGCATAAATTCCCTCTGCTTTCTTTCTTGTAAAGTACAACTATTCAACCGAAGATTATATTAGTGACTGATACTAGATTCATCAGAAGTTGCATAAAATAAAATTTTAATCAGAGTTCACTGTAGATAAAAACAGAAATACTTAAACAATTAATAATTACCTCTCCTTGAAAAGAAGAGGATTGACTAATCATGAAAATTTTTTCTTGTTTCTCCTTTAAAGGAGAAGCTTTAAACCTTAATTATTCGGTAAATTTTTACTCCTATCGACCACCATAATTTTCTTCTAAGTTATGAGTTATGAGTTCTGAGTTCTCCCGAATTATTTATAACTATTCATCCGGACATAATATTAATTATCAAATGATTTGGTCTCAGATTCAATTTAGCAGACTTAAAAAAGTAGATTACAACCCTGTTTTGTAGCAAATACATAACTAACTGAATACTAAATCTTGGCATCAAACCATCTGAAACTTATCATTTATTATTTCTTCTGACGACGCAAACCAGCCATTGCTAAACCTACAACACCAACAGAAAATAGTGACATGGAAACTGGTTCTGGCACTGTTACTAATTCATCTGCCAATCCTTCTCCCATAATCACATCGCCTAATTTAAGTTGAAATGCTAGTTCCGAACGATGGGGAGCTGTCTTATCTTTTAAGTCTTTAGCATCTCCAGTCCAAGTCATAGTTGTTGTACCCGTCAATGTGAAACTCTCCTCTAGATCGGTTAACCATAGATATTGGGAGCTATTCCAATAATCACATCCTTCAAAGCAGGCAAAACTGGAATTTTCCGCGATCGCCTGACCATTTAGCATTAGATTATCTACCACAACACTATTATTTTGTTTACGAGCTGTTGTGCGGATAAATAGATCGTTAAAAGTATCTGTAATACGTTCTTCCAATTTTTGTCCACCAATTTCGTAGGTGAGCATACCGTCGTCGAATGTCAAAGTGAAATCTTCTCCTTGTCCGCTTACCCAATCAAAGTAACGGTACTCAGTGGAAACTGTTTGACCATCGCCATTTTCATTATCGTAGTGGATATTAAATTCATGTTCTGCTGCTCCTCCTAAATCTCCAATCCGTCCCTCAGCAGCAACATCTATTGTTGCACCTAATTGGTTAAAGGCTTCTTCTCCATTAATAACACCTCCCAGAGTAAAAGCATTTGCTGAAACTGGCGCTCCTAAAAATCCAATCGCTAATGCTGCTAATCCTAAAAATGATTTGCACTTATTCATCTGCTTTGCTCCTTCGGTCTGTGTGTTTCTTTGCAATTCCAATCTAACCTGCCGAGAAACGGATTTGCAACTAAAATAGTCATAATTTACACAATCTTTAATTTATTCAGAATATTCAGTATTACTATGTAAAAGCAATAAATACATAAATCATAGACATATTCGCAAAGATAAGTATATTAGTAGCAATTTAATTTCAAGCTTCAGTATTTACTCGCAATAAACTAAAATTTTTCCGTGTGTCGCTCAAATGCTATTAACGGTATTTTGGCAAAAAATATGTTAGGAATAGCATTAAACCTTTATATAGTCTAGGTTTTACATTTAATAAACCTATTTCCTGATATATCTAGGTTTGAACTATTTTTAACTTGTTGATGTATTTCCCTTATCCCTACTAGCTTTGAAGGCATTTTCGTCCTCGAAAAATATCAAAGTACTGTTAACATAATTTTTCTAGCCTCAGCCATAATGATTTGAAAATTTGCTCTAGTTGTGGCGATCGCTCATCCTCAAGAATACTTTTTGAACTAATAAAATCTACCTATAACATATGAAATGATTTCTGAAAAAAAGTCTGCTTTAAAGCATAAGAGAAAGGAGAAGGAAGAAATTTTTCAGAAGTACAGACTTTTACAAATAATTTAGGATTGGTATAGAGACTGTTTGTCAAATAAGTATTAAAAAACTTGTCTAACAACTAAATCTTAAAGATGGAATAATGCCAGGGATTAAAATCACTCTGTAGGCGCGGGAGTATCAGTATTCATACTCCTAAAGTTATGGTGAATTTATTTCTGACAAATAATTGTTTATTCACCTATTCTCTATTCCCTGTTCCCTATCTTCTTTTTTATATTTCCCGATTGTTCAATCTCATATATATCACTATTAATTAATTACAAGTGATTTTATAGCACTACGCATTATGGCTCTTGACATTTTTATAATAGGAATAAAATAATAAAGTCATCAGCGATCGCCAAGACTATGCCAGCACCTTATAGCTATGATTTACGTCGAAAAGCAGTTGAAGCCATAAAAAGAGGACATAAAAAAGTA
>NZ_JAAHGT010001169.1 GCF_010672385.1 Okeania sp. SIO2F4 | reverse complement strand
TAGTTGAAACTCTGATATGAGCAAATACTTACGAATTTAGGTTCTACTTAACTATAACTTTCAAAATTCTTTCTCTACTAGATAGTAACAACAAACAAGGATAAACAAACAAGGATAAACATCTACCATTGATGAGACATCAGCTCAACCTAGTGCGACTTACTTACATATAGTGTTTACCTAGTTTGAGTGATTCTCATTTTATGACATTCCCTGTAGAAAATTATCCCAATATTATTAGTGAGTCAGGAGTGACATTAGTTGTCACTATTGATTCCTATTTTTTTGGGAGTTTCTATCAAGAGACTGGAGTTTTTTGAGTCATACACTATTAGCGATAGATATCTGATGTTCTAATGCTGTTGTTAACAAACAACTCAAAAGAGATATCAGTAATATGATTACAAAAAAACCAGAATCTATAGATTATAATTGTAAAATCTATAAAGCTTTAAAGCTTTTAGCTGAAGGTTTATATCCATATATTGAAACAAAAATGCGAGAATACTACTCAGATAATTGGTTGGATAAGGTAAAATATATCTTAAAAAATCAGCAAGGATTGAAAAAAAGCAACTTAGATGAAACTTTGCGTCAAGATGTATTCCTCCAACTCAAGCTAATTTATAAACTGTGGGATAACGTCTTTGAAAATCATCTAAATCAAGCAACAGAAGAAAAACTTAGATTCAGTAAATCAAAAGTAAAAAAACTTCTAAATATTCGTAATAATATTGCTCATTTTTTGCCATTTAGCAAGAATAAAGCTGATACGGCGCTTGACAGTATTATTCAACTACTTAAAGCTATAGGTGCAGCAGAAGTAGAAAATGTAGAAAATGAAAAACAGGAATTATTACAATTCTTGTCCTAATCATCTCAAAGAACAAAAATTTACTATTTGTTGACATTCACTTAACTATAGTGCTAACTTAGTTTGAAGTGTAAGCTGTAACCTTATCTACCGTAATTTAACTATTTCGGTACGAAATAATAAGATTTCAGCTTACACCTAAAGTTTATTTAGGTGTAAAAAAATGATTCAATCATTAGTCTCATTATATTGGGATTATCAAAACGTTCGTATTAATTGCAATCCTTATTTTGCCCGATATTGTCAAAATTTTGCCTACTTACATGGTAGTTTATTAAACCAAAGAGTATATAGCTATTGGCGAAAGGAAAGTCAAAGTTATGAACAACGTTTATACGAATTAGGTTTTGACTGTATTGACATTCCTAAAACAGAAAAACAGAGTGTGGATAAAAAATTAATAGCTGACTGTGAAAGAGAAATTTCTTCGACTGTATCTGCTGAAATCCTAATTTTAATTACTGGAGATGAAGACTATAAAAATATTGTTTGTAAATGGAAAGAGCAAGGTAAAAAAGTATTCATTTTTGCTAACTCAAAGAATGCTAATCAAAAATTACTTGAAGCACTTTACTTAATTGCTAAATTTATTAAAGCTATTGATGCGCCAGAAGCACAAGAATTAGCAAAGGAAAAACAAGCAGTTTCCAGACTTCTCTATCAAGAACAATTTCGCCATGAAGTTCGCCAGAATATTTCCCCAGAAAAAGAGAAAAGTATTAGGGATAGATTAGAAATAATACTAGAAAAAATACCGTTTCAAGATGCTTCTCTTTTACAAGATGCTTTGATTCACTCTACATATCTCCAGGAAAATTTGAACAAAGCAAAAGAAGTGAATGAATATTCTGACCGTCTAGAATTTATCGGTTATAAATTGCTATCTTTTTTAAGTGCAGAGTATCTTTACCATCATTATCAAAACAAAAGTAAAGATGAAATAGAAAACTTACATTTGATTTTGGGAAAAGATCGACAGTTAGCCAAATTTGCCAGAGATTTAAACCTCGGAGAATATATATTACTTGGCAAGGTAGAGGAGGCAAAACAAGGATATGAAAATAATTTATTACTTAGTCAAATTTTTACATCGGTGATTGGAGCTTATTATATTGATTCGGGAGTTGAAGCAGTTCGCAATTTTCTAGAGCAAATGTTTACTAATGCTCTGGAAAATCCTCTTGATTTACAGGCGGAAAATCAGGAAATTAAAAGAGAAAACTATAATTCTAAAATAGAAAATTCTAATCCCAAAAATTATTTTCAAGAGTGGGTACAGAAAAAAGGAAAATCTACAGATGTGCCTAGATATAAAACTGACAAATGTGGTGGTTCAGACCATCAACCTATTTTTTTGTCTGAGGTATTTGTGGCTGATATAAAGTATGGTCAAGGTGAAGGTAGAAGTAAAAAAGATGCAGAAAAACGTGCTGCTGAAAATGCACTAGCTAAATTAAAACAAGAAGGATTAATATAGATAAATATCAATAAATTTAAAATTGGCAAATGATAGATAAAATACCCGAATTTAAAAATCAAGAACTTTTGACACAAGCTCTAACCCACCGTTCCTATTTAAACGAAAATTCTGGGGATGGGGATGAAGAAGACAACGAAAGTTTAGAATTTATTGGGGATGCCGTACTAGGTTTCTTAGTAGAAGAA
>NZ_JAAHGT010001168.1 GCF_010672385.1 Okeania sp. SIO2F4 | reverse complement strand
TAAAAAGATCTTTCCTGCTCCCTATTCCCTATTCCCTATTCCCTACTTTTACAACTTTAATCCAAAATTGGTAAAGCGACAAAAAAAGTGCTGCCCTTTCCCAAAGTGCTTTCTGCCCAAATTTGGCCTTCATGTTGTTGTACAATACTACGACAAATAGCTAAACCCAAACCAGTGCCTCCCTTTTGGCGAGAGTCAGAAGCATCAACCTGTTGAAAGCGACCAAAAATACTTTCTATCTTGTCAGCAGGAATACCTCTACCTCGATCTTTGACCATGATTAAAAGTTGATAATCATAGTTAATTCTACAAGTTGGTGCTAAAGCACAATCGCTGTGAATCCCGGAAGTCAAGTTATTTGAGCGATCGGCTTGATTTTGATTGATTTGTTGTTTGCTAGCAGTTAACCATACAGTTTTTCCTGTAGAGGAATATTTGATAGCATTACTCAGTAGGTTAGTCAAAGTTTGAATTAATTTGTCAGCGCATCCCCACAGCTTAGTATCTATTGGTGTTACTGATAAATTAACTCCTGTTTTCTCTGCTATAGGTTGCATTTCATTTGCTGCTTGCATCATTAACTCAGAAACATTGCAAGTTTGTTTGACCATTGTGACTTGATTAGAATGAAGACGCTCTAAGTCTAAAATGTCGTTGACCAACCTTACTAAACGGTCAGTGTTAGCAACAGCAATATCTAGCATTCTTCTACCTCTTTCTGGTGCTTGATTTAGTAATCCACTTTTGAGTAAAGCTAAAGCACCGTGAATGGAAGCTAGAGGAGTGCGCAATTCATGACTAACTACAGAAATAAATTCATCTTTCATCTGTTCGATGGCGAGTCGATCTGTGATATCTTTAAATGTCACAACTGCACCGATAATTTTTCCCTGTTCTACAATAGGTGTGCTAACGTATTCTACGGGAAAAAATGAGCCATCTCGTCGCCAAAAAAAATCATCAGTAACTTGACAAACTATTCCTTTTTCTAAGGTTGTTTTAACTGGACAAGGTTGAGTATTTTTTTGTGTCGAAATTATGTCAAGTTTCTTGTTAGTTTTACCTCCATAAATTATGAAACTCCAGTCATTATTTACCAGTTCTTTAATTGTATAACCAGTCATTCTTGCTGCGGCAGGATTAACAAAAGAAATTTTCCTAAACATATCTATTACACAAATTCCCTCTCCTGCTGAGTCTAAAATTAATTGATGTTGGTGACGGAGTTGTTCCAAAGATTGTTCTACCTGTTTGCGATCGCTAATGTCACGGGCAATAGTTGATACTCCTATAACATTATCTTGAGTGTCTTTAATTGGAGATATTGTTAAAGCTACATCTATGTGTTTCCCATCTTTTCTGAGATGTACAGTTTCATAATTATCTATACCGATACCAGCAGTAATATTTGCTAAAATTTGAGGGATTTCATTGGGTCTTTCTGGTACAGCTAACATTGAAATAGAACGACCTTTTACTTCAGTTAGAGAGTAACCATAAATTTTTTCTGCTCCTGAATTCCAACTATGGATAATTCCTGTTAAAGTATTACCAATTATTGCATCATTAGAGGATTCTACTATGGAAGCTAATCTCATCATGGCTTTTTCTGTTTGCTTTTGCTCTGTAATGTCACGCCCTAAAACGACAATTCCATTCCGTTTTCCATCTTCATAAAATAACGGCACTTTAATAACATCATAAATTTTTACAGTTCCATCTTTTTTCTGAATTACCTCTTCACCCCTTGACAAACTTCTTTTGTTCCATGCTTCTCGATCGCTATATTGGCAATTTAAAAGAGCGTCTTGATAAAAAGGACTGCTTTCTGCCAGTTCTCCATCTGACTTACCATGATAGTCTAGTTTTTCTATATCAAATAATTCTAGCATTGACTTATTAGCTTCTAGCCATTTTCCTGTACCATCTTTAAAACAAACAATATCTGGCATCGCATTAATTAAAGTGCGAAGCTTTAGAGAAGTTTCTTGGTATGTTTTAACCAGTTCTTGTAAAGCTTTTTCTGCTCGTTTACGTTCCCCTATTTCCATTTTTAATTGAGCATTAGTAGCTTTGAGAGATGCTATTAAATCTGTTTTATTTTCCGTGGTATCTTTAATCATTTTTATTCACCATTCTTAACTTTTAAAAAAATATTAAGTTCATATTTATTAATCGATCACAATCTAATACTTGGACTACGTTTAATCCGATTAATAACACGAGTTATCAACTCAGAATATTTAAAAGGTTTACTAATATAATCATCTGCACCAGCAGCAAATATTTGATTATGAATATTAGGATATTTGTGAGCTGTGATAAATACAACAGGAATCCTATTCCAATGAGGATCGTTACGAATAACTTTACACAAATCTATGCCATTAAAATGTGGCATTTCTATATCTAAAATTAATAAATCTGGGACTGTATCTTCCAAAGTTTTCCAGAAATCTCGTTCATCATTCAGGGTGACGGCTTTAATTCCCCACTGCGTTAGTATGTGTTTGATAATCTCTAAAGTTGACCAATCGTCATCTACTATCATAA
>NZ_JAAHGT010001167.1 GCF_010672385.1 Okeania sp. SIO2F4 | reverse complement strand
TAAATAAAATTAATTATTATTCACAAATTATCAATCTATTACCTCTTTTATAGAAATGTCTAATAGTTTCCAAATGAGTTCTATAGATACTCAAGATACTCAACAAAATAGTTGTCTGTTTTTTTTGATGAGATAGAATATAATTTATACCCTTCCTGGCTGGATCAAAGTATGATTTTAGAGGAGTCAGGAGTCAGGACTCTCAGATTTATACTCAGTTACAAAATTATCAAACTATGAGTAAGAAAGAAAGTAGCACATAATATCTAATTAAAATAGAGAAGAATAGTATAATTCGTCTCAAGCCACAACAGTATATTCATGTTCTTGACAATAATACTGGTGTCACCAGACTAGAAATAGGCCCTCAAACCATTACCCTGGGAGATACAGAAAGGTTAGTCTTACAACCAAAACTGACAATTGTAGTTCCACCTCGCCATTATTGTGTAGTCGCTAACCCTGTTTTAAGAAATAGTGCCGGTCAACTTGTAGCTGATAACTACGGTCAAATTAGATTCAAATATGGCGATCGTGAAATTCGCTTTGCTCAAGACCCTTTCCCACTATGTCCAGGAGAAATACTCGAAGAAGATGTTACTCAACTACAGGTAGTTGAGACAAACCAAGCACTGGCCTCAAAGCAATACGAGATTTTACCAACACAGTCACTCTTGATGGAGAATCTCAAACCGTCATTCGTACTACAGGGGATGAATGGTTATTTGAGGGGCCGGGAACTTACACCCCAAGGGTAGAAGTTGAAGTTATAGATGTAGTTACTGCTAAAATAATTAAACCTAACCAAGCCTTACGACTCCTGGCAAGACAAAATTGTATAGACCGTCAAGGTAATAGACGTAGAGCTGGGGAAGAATGGTTGGTCAGGGAAGAAGGTGCTTATTTGCCTGGAGTAGATGAAGAAATTGTCGATACTATTAATGCCTATGTATTAACCGAACTCCAAGCACTACACTTAAAAGCAAAACGCACCTTCACTGATATTTTTGGTCAGCAACGCAAAGCGGGAGATGAATGGTTAGTTACTTTTGCAGATGCTGAAATTCATATTCCCGACGTTTATGAAGAAGTAGTGGGGGAAGTCGAAATTACTACTTTGAGCGATCGCGAATGGTGCATAGTTATTAATCCTATAGATACCGATGGTAAACCCCAGTGGGGTACCAAAGAAGTACGCCAGGGTAGAATATCCTTTTTTCTACACCCTGGTGAATATTTAGAAACAGAATTCTCCTTTGGTGAATCGCAGTCGGGTACGAAAGAAGTACGTCAGGGTAGAACATCCTTTTTTAGGGAAAGTTCACCCCACGCGGAGGGTACTTATCCCAAAACCAAACAGTGATGAGAAAAGACCGTTAGGAATACCGACAATACATGAGCGTGCTTTACAAACGTTAGTAAAACTAGCGTTGGAACCAGAGTGGGAAGCAAAATTTGAACCAAACAGTTATGGATTCCGACCAGGACGCTCATGTCACGATGCTATTGAAGCAATTTTCAATAGTATTAGATATAAAGCCAAATATGTGCTTGATGCGGATATTGCTAAATGTTTCGACCGCATCAACCACGATACCCTGCTCAAAAAGTTAAACACATTTCCCAAAATAAAACGAGTCATCAAGAAATGGCTCAAAGCAGGATATGTAGATAACCAAGGCACTCTATTCCCTACCACAGAAGGAACGCCACAGGGAGGAACAATTTCTCCTCTACTCGCAAATATAGCCCTACATGGTATGGATATTGGATTATGGAGTATGCGGATACACTAAAAGGAGGCAAACGAGACAATCGTAAGTCTCTAAAGCTCATCCGATATGCAGACGATTTCGTGATACTCCATGAGGATATGGCAATAGTCCAAGAATGCCAAAAGGTAATAGAAGACTGGCTAAAAGACATGGGTCTGGAGTTAAACAAAAGCAAAACAAATAAGAGAAATTATGACTCTAAGATGAGAGCGGTACTTCAGCAAAAAGCCTCGAAAGGCACTCGCAGTAGTCGAAGGAGATGTCGGGAATTACAGCAACGGTTATCGGGTAAAGAACGACGCTTTCAGAAACATATTAATCACGAAATTGCAACTTATTTAGTCAAGAAGGCAGCGACTAATGAGACTTCCATTGCCATTGAAGATTTAACAAATATTAGAACTAGAACTAATCAAAAGCCTAGAAGTAAGAAAGAACGAAGATTATCAAATAATTGGGCGTTTTATCAGTTCCGTATGTTTCTTACTTATAAGTGTGTGTTGCATGGAGTGAAACTAATATTAGTTAATCCAGCAGATACCAGCCAAACTTGTCATAAATGTTTGCATATTCATCCTACAAAAGGTAAATCATATAGGAATGGTAAGGATTATCATTGCAAACATTGTGGATGGAAAGGTGATGCTGATTATAATGGTGCAAAAAATATAGCTGCTTTGGGGTTGTCTGTAAACCAGCCTGGAGGCTCCTGGTTATACTGTATCGTTGGTAGTCCCTACCTAAAAAGACAACTGACTATCTGGGATATGCTAGAGGGCTAA
>NZ_JAAHGT010001166.1 GCF_010672385.1 Okeania sp. SIO2F4 | reverse complement strand
TAAAAGGGTCAGAACCAGAAAAAGAACAAATAGAAGTAGAACCACGAAAATGAAACAAAGAATTATCAGAATATCTAATATGAAAACTAGATACAGAAGAAAAATCAGGAACAGTAAAACTAGCGTGGAAATTCGGATAGGGATGGTTGGGGAGTTTGAGGATGACTAATTTTTTGTATAATTCTGCGTAGCCGCGATACACAACCGTGCGATCGCTGGCATAGATTTCTTCTAGGAGTTGATAGTTGAGAATTTTATGCATCAGTTAATTAGACTAAAAGTAATGAATTACACCTAGATTAATTATATAAAATACAGGACTTACGCAAAAAATGAAATTATACGCCATCTGTAGGGGTTAACGGCCGTTAACCCCTACTATATATGGTGGTTATGCTTAAGTCCTGAAATAATTACTATTGTCTTTGTTGCATGAATATTCTGAACTCCTTGCTGTGCAATATTTTTCCTTAATAAAGTTCATTGAAAAAAAGCTTGATTTATCAGGCTTATGAGGTTTTTATGCAACAAAGCCATTACAGTATAATATAAAACTCTGATTTGGTATCTTTGTCAGCGACCCGCATTTTTTACCAGGAGTCAGGAGTCAGGAGATGGAGGGAAGGAGTCAGGAAATGGAGGGCTTGTAACTGTTGGCTAAAATCTGGTATTATCTATAAAAATCTGGGATTATCTGTTTTATGCTACTAGGATTCAAAACTGAACTGTACCCAAATAACCAGCAAAAAACCTTACTGGCCAAACACGCGGGTGTAGCGCGTCACGCCTATAATTGGGGTTTGTGGTTAACTAAAAATATCCGCATAGCACAATTCAAATAATCCTGATAGTAAACTGAAATTTCCTACTGCAACGAATAAGCATAAGCTTTTGGTAGCAATGGTTAAACCATCAAACTATTGGTACTACGAGGTTTCTAAGACAGCACCTCAATATGCTTTAAGGTATTTATCATCAGCTTGGAAACGTTGCTTTAGTAAAGTGTCGGGAATGCCTAAATTCAAGAAAAAAGGTAGAGATGATAGTTTCACTTTAGATGGTTCAATATCGGTAGGTTTTAATGGTATAAAACTGCCTCGAATTGGATGGGTAAAAACATTTGAAATATTGCCAGATAATGTTACCCCTAAATCTGTAACTATAACTAAAAAGGCCGATGGTTGGTTCATTAGCTTCAAGATAGAAACAGAGCCTCAAGTCACTGATAAATCAGTTGATGTAGTTGGTGTAGATTTAGGTATAAAATCTCTAGCTACGTTATCTACTGGTGAGGTTTTTGTTGGTGCTAAGTCTTACAAAAAGTTAGAATCTAAACTATCACGACTGCAATACCGCTCGCAGGCATAAAACCAAATTTTCCAATAACTGGAAAAAAGCACAGCTAAAAATAGCTCAGTTACATTGCTGAGAATAGCTAACATCAGGAAAGATACACTGCATAAACTAACTACTTATTTGGCTCTTAACCACAGTCAAATAGTAATAGAAGACCTTAATGTATCAGGAATGATGTCAAACCATAAGTTAGCTAAGGCAGTTGCCGATATGGGGTTTTATGAGTTTCGTAGACAGGCGCGAGTACAAGTGTGAGTTATTAGGTTGCTGAGTTAATCATCGTTAATAGATGGTTTCCCAGTTCTAAAACCTGTTCTAACTGTGGAACTGTAAAAGAGTCTCTGTTGTTATCAGAGCGTGTTTTTAATTGTGAACACTGCAATTTTCGCTGCGACCGAGACTTGATAAGAGCGTTAAATTTAGCTATGGCGGGCAGTGAGAGCTACGCTCCGCGTTCCGCGAACGCCCGTATCAGCTTGTGGACTGGATAACGCCGACGTTGCCAGGTTGAAGCAAGAATAGAATAGGCTATCTATTAGATAATCATAGATTTATATAGATAATCATAGGTTTCTAAGAACGGAAATCGACGGACTGGGAAAAGCACTGGGAAGAACAGATAAAAACACGATCGCGCACGTTAATTATCACTGCACTTACATAGGTGATATTGAAGCATTGCTCGAGGAAAAGTTTGAGTTTAGGCTACAACTAAAATAAATTTTTCTCATAAAGGTATTTAAGCCTTTCCTTGTTCTATCTTGCTCCAAATGTGGGAGCATTGACTTAATCAAAGGATAAGGATATAATACGTTACAAACCGTACTATTAGACAGACTGTGTTCACAAATAAATGAAATCCATGATTAACCAAACTTAAATTAAATAATCAGCAAAAAACTCTGATGGCTCAACACGCGGGGTATAGTAGATGGTGCTATAACTGGGGTTTAAGTTTGTGGAATGCTGCATATATTGATGGTTACAAGCCTAATGCTCGAAAGCTAAGAGAGGTTTTTACCAACCATACAAAGCCTTTATATCCTTGGATGAAAAACTTGTCATCTAAAGTTTACCAATATGCCTTCATCAACTTAGGTGAAGCGTTTACTCATGTTTTTCAAAGGATTAGGAAAATACCCAAAGTTTAAAAAGAAAGGTAGGTCTGATTCTTTCACAATTGATAATTCACCGAAAACCAATAGAACTTGATGGT
>NZ_JAAHGT010001165.1 GCF_010672385.1 Okeania sp. SIO2F4 | reverse complement strand
GACTTTTGTAAGATTAGGAGAAGCTGGTGCTACTGTTGCTAAAAGTTCTAAAGATTTTCAGATAGCTTCCGATAGATTTCTAGAGGTAGCACAAATATTTGAAAATAGTCAGTTTCCGCAAAAGTTAGCTAATTCTACAGCAGAATTAGCCAATATTCAAAGTAATTTTTCTCAGTCAACTTCTACTCTAGCTGCTGCTGTTCAAGCAATTGAAATAGTAGTAATTGAACTCCAGGGATATAGCAAGAGACTAGCTAAGTTTGGAGAACAAATTACTAATAATAATCAAACTTCATTAAGACTATTAGAATCTCATCAAAGTAATCAACAATCTTTTGCGGAGATGATTAGGCAATTACAGGAAGCGTCACAAGGTTTTCATTTAGCTGTGGGTAATTTGGATAGTTTACAAAGAAGAGTAGTATCTAAAGCAGATAATTTAGAGGAAGTACAAATTCAAATCAAAACTTTAGCAGATGCCTTGAATAATTCTACAGATGGTATTAGTCAGAGTATTAAATCTTTAGGAGACCAAATAAATAAAGGTATGAGTACCCAAGCTAATATTAATAATTCTCATTTGGGTGTCATAGCGACAAATTTACAGGAATATATAAATCAAATGCATGCAACTAAAAATGAAATTCATCGTCTGACACATATTATTGATAAATTAGCAAATAAATAGGTAAATCAGTTATCAGTTATCAGTACCTCCGGCTAATTTAAGAGGCAAGAAAATCTGAAGTTTCTTTTTTTATCTCCTTGGAACTGAAAGTTGCACTTCAGACCTTATTTATTGTTAACTAAAACCCTGCAATATCAAATCCGCTTGCAATGGAAGTGTTATTAGAAACCGGGTTTATGGGAGATATAGATATTAGTATAGTAGGGCATTTCATATAAACCCTGTTTTTCTACTTCATTTGTACTGATTCATTTATACTGACAATTTCATCTTTTGGATCTCCCGGTAAACATATATTCTTGTTTTTCCTGTTATCAAATCTTTCTATCGATCGCTCCTAGGGTGGAAAACCAATAACATTTTCATTTTATGAAGCTCCGAAAAAAAATCAGCGGGTCAAAGGATTTTCGATTGCATCCTGAAAATTTTTGTGATATTATAAAGATTAACTGGGGTTACTTGCTTATATACATGACTTTTTATTCAACTAAAAAAGTATAGTTTATTTTGGAGCTTCCCGTAAACATATATGCTTGCTTTTCTTGTTATCAAATCTTTCTATCGATCGCTCCTAGGGTGGAAAACCAATAACATTTTCATTTTATGAAGCTCCGAAAAAAAATCAGCGGGTCAAAGGATTTTCGATTGCATCCTGAAAATTTTTGTGATATTATAAAGATTAAATGGGGTTACTTGCCTATATACATGACTTTTTATTCAACTAAAAAAGTATAGTTTTTTAGCGATAGAACTCAGTTCCCCTTTGCTATGCACATGAAACGCGACTGCTAATGCTGTATAAAGGAAAATGAATGTAAAAGATAAAGTTAGGAATTCTATAAAACACTAGCTATATTTTATTCAAGATATGGCGTTTCTAAAATTACCGAATAATTAATAATGATTAATTAAATAATTCAGCTTTATTAGCCTCCCCAGTAAAAGGAAAAAAGCGGTCGTTTAGCTGGCGCACAACTTCGCACTTCGGCTGTCGCCGACATGAATGCGGAGCATGACCTAGGATGGGATGGATGGATTACCTAGCCAGATCCAATCGACCAACTAGAGAAAAGTGCTCTTGAATTTCCTTATATTCAATTCCCTCACGGTTTTAACCAGAGGTAATTATCCATTATCCATTATTCATTATTCATTATCCATTAATGAATACTCCCTACTCCCTAAAAAATAGGAATTAAAATAACTATGCGTCATCGTTCACGAATTATTGAGGATAATCGCGACCTAGAAATTTGGCCTGCATTTACAGATTTAATGTCTAATTCTTTTATGATATTAAGTTTGTTATTACTATTAGCTATTATTAAATCTCTGTTTATAGAATCAATTTCTGATGCGAATCAAAATCGCGCTATCAAACTACAACAAGAGATTAGTAGTTTACAAAATCAACTGGAACAAAAGACAAATCAAGCAACAAGTTTACAAGGAAAACTTGGAAATTTACAAAACCAAGTTACACAACTTCAAGGATTAGTAACTACTTCCAAAGACAAGTTAGAACAAAAGTCGAATAGGGTGACAGAATTAGAAACAGAAATTGAAAAATTGAAGTCTCCACCTGTAATTGTAATTAGAGATTCCCAGTCTCGGAGATTTGAATCAGGAAGTGCTGAAATATCGGGAGATTTAAAAGGTTTTATAGAAGAAGATTTAGTTCAGCAAATTGAGGATTTTGCTAAAGAATATCAGGGTTATGTTGTTGAAGTAATTGGTCATACTGACGGTCAGGTAAATAAAGGAAGTATTAGTAATTTAGATACTCAGTTAGAACAGGTTGCTAAGGGTAATGAATCTGTTAGTAGTTTAGCAGCAGGATCAAATGCAGATTTAGGTTTAATGCGCGCTCTAGCAGTGGTACAAAGACTGCA
>NZ_JAAHGT010001164.1 GCF_010672385.1 Okeania sp. SIO2F4 | reverse complement strand
CATCAGCTATCGCTTGAGCTTCAGCCGCGTTGCCATAGATGTGAACTTGGGAATATATGTCGTTTTTGACTACAGTGTTAAAGTATTCTTTGACATATACATCTTTTTTGAAGTAGCTGTCGAATTTAACACCACCGCCACCAAATACTTCTTCGTTGGCAGTTTCTAAGTAGTTTAATTGTGAAATAATTATTGTGTGTGTTCTTAAGTTACAGTCGATGGGGATTTCCCTATCCCTCACCTCTGCTTCACGCACCGTGCATGAGAGTTTATAGCTCACACGGCTGCTGTACAAAACTTATACAATCCCGGCAAAACTAGGTAAAACCTCGTAATTCCTGTCTTGATGTTTGCTTCTTGCTTTAACCTGGAGAGTCGGCTCTTGCCAGTTCACAAGCGTATATTTGGGTGCAGCCCACCCTAGTTTATTGATTTACTTCTCCTGATAGCCCACGGATTTGTTGGGCTATTTGAGGTCGCCATCTATTTGATCGCTTCCGACACTTATTATCAGCTACAGTTGTAAAAATTTCAAACTATCCGCCATTTTTTTAGCTGTTATTGCCCTAAATTGCCAGGGATATTGATACTAGCCATTAGCTCCACGCTTGCCTCTTGAGGAATCCTTATGCCTAATCAACATTATTTAGGCTTTCCCTACTCATCATTGAGAGTCCAAAAGGGGTTACTTCGTTCCCCGATCTCATTTCACGTTAGATTTAGGCCCCTAGTTTAGGCCAACCTTAAATTATTGGTTCCAATTATGTCAGGCATACCTTTTGGTCCAGGAGTATCAACACCTTTCTCCTGTTTCTCATCACGACCCATAATACTAGATTCTCTGTACGATAACCTTGGCTAACTAGCTGTGCAAAGGATTGGGATGACATTACCCTTATTTCCCTTTATACCCATGCACTGAGACCAAGAGTTACTAATTCTGAATTCTGGGAGATTAGAGTCACACGGCATCGGTGTGGCAAGGAATTTAACCTCCATCAGTATCAGAGTTACCCTTTTACTTTCTCTGGCTCAACGTAAACTAGGGTTTACTTAGGCCAAACGAATCGCACTTTGTTTTTGAAAGCTTCAAACAACTTTGTTTTGTTTGACATGTTTAATATAAGCAAAATAATTCGGGAGTGGTTGCCAATTTGGCAGATCTATTTACCAAAAATAGACCAAATTTTGGGAGTCCCGTATAAAGTTTTTTTTGATCTAATTGTCCAACACATTAGCCACAACAGCAACCCAATTTTTACCACCTCAGGGACTGGAAATTCCCTTTGTTCCGATGAACAAATTCTACTCCCCCTTCTCAAAAAATCTGGTTATTTGCCAAGAGAATTATTGGATGGTCAGACCCTATCTGAGTACCTCAGAACTCATCTCTCATACACCACTCATAACCATCATCAAACTGTCATTAATGCCTGACTGAACTTGGCAGTAAATTCCAACTACATAAAAATCAATCCTATTAGACAATTCCCCAAGGGAAAACCAGAGGGAAATAAGGGTGAACATAATACTGAGCAAGTTATTCATGATCTTACTCACAACGAATTTTCGTATTATGTACAAAGTAATCATAATTAACTACCGTCTCTACACAATCGTCCAGCTTATCCATTCAAAATAATCAATAATAGACGAACTCTTAGAACAAACAGACCAAAACAAACTACAAAATTTACCCAATAAACTACAAATTTGCAGTCAGAAGAAAAGGTAACTTTCAACCATGGTGCTATGACAATAAAGATGCAGCAATTGTCCCGCGAAAAATATCTTCAATATTACCTACATCAGCCACATCCAGCATTATTCAAAGCTCCACAACCATTTTCATGCATAAATAACTCATGTCAGCTATCGTACAGTCAATAAAGATTGGAAAAAATTAACTCAAAATCATCCCTTACTTGAAGGAGTGAGACTCCATGACCTACGACATACTTTCGCCACCGAAAGAGTTGGTTTAATCGGAATTCAAGAGCTGAAAGCTTTCATAGGGCACAAAAGCATTACTACCACATTACGTTATCAAAAAGTTACCTCCCAAAAAGCTGAAATTTCTGCTCAAAAAGCCTTTCAATTACTAGAAGATTCACTACTTAAAAAGTAATTTTAAATGTTCTCTAAATATCAACATACAATTGAGATTAATACCATACCGAATACTCTAATGGTTTCTCCGAGTTAAACGATCCGCAAGACCAGCGCAAACGTTTCGAGGAACAGATCGCTCAAAGAGAAGCAGGTGATGATGAAGCACACCCAATGGATGAAGACTTTATTCAGGCGTTGTCATTGGGAATGCCTAAGTGTGGTGGAATGGGTATTGGAGTCGATCGTGTGGTGATGTTGCTGACTAATACTCAAAGTATTCGGGATGTAATTATGTTCCCGACTATGCGATCGACTTTGAAGGATTAATTATAGCGCTACGCGCAAATCAAAAGTCAAAATTCAAAATTCAAAAGTAATATCTGAGAGAGTTTGAGGATTAATCAATGTGTTAATCTTTACTTTAACTGCTATATCATACAGCAGTTTTCAGGTTACTAACATAAAAAAGA
>NZ_JAAHGT010001163.1 GCF_010672385.1 Okeania sp. SIO2F4 | reverse complement strand
TGGTAAACTAATAACTACAAATTCTTCTTTTGTAGCTGGTAATTATGAAAAAAATTTACCTGACTTACTTTTCTTTTTCTTAGAACCAGAATTAGATACACCAAAACCTTTAGGCATTATTTTATTTTCCTTAATTTATCCATTATTCAAAATTTTATCATATACATACAACACTTTCCTATTTACTGATAACTGAATTGACCTTAAATATAGAAATGGTGCGTTACATTTCATTTTCATGTCACGCAGTGAAACGCACCCTACTTGACTGACTTTAAAGATACAGTAAAAAAGCTCCACTTCTGAATCTTATAAACTTTCTTTTAGTTCTGTTGATATATCTTCAATATGAGATTTAAAATATTCATCAAATGTTGGCATTTTTCCAAATTTATCCAATATTTCTTCTTCTAATATTCTATAACTTTCATCGTAAGTCAAACTAATAGCAGGTAGATATTTAGCTGTATTTATTTTATTTATCTCACCAATTTTCATTACAGCATGAGACTTTTTCGTATTAATTGTTAAATATTTAGCTAAAAGCAATGTTTTAAATTGATCGTCAAATTTACCTGCATCAGAAATAAAATCTGACCAGGATATAGAATTGGTTTCAACAAATTTAGAAAGGAATTGTACTTGCGGATAAAATGGTTTTACATCAATAAAGTGTGGTTTAATCTTAACCATGCTATATAATGCAATTTCATCAAAAGATATTTCTATTTCCAGAGGAATTATTTCCAAGTTTGTTGGCAAATTAATAACTACAAATAGTTCTTTTACTGCTGGTAATTCTGAAAAAAATTTACCTGAATTACTTTTCTTTTTCTTAGAACCAGAATTAGATACACCAAAACCTTTAGACATTATTTTATTCTCCTTAATCTATCTCTTATTCAAAATTTTATTATATACAGCAGTTTCTTATTTACTGATAATATAAAATCCTGATAATTACTATAGCCTGCGTCCGCAGCGACTGGAACGGAGTGGAAGGAAGCAATCCCAAGGGTGCGCGGAGATTGCTTCCTATCGTCGCAATGACGACTATCCAACCGGATTTGATATAATACCATGTCCTGATAATCAGGGCTTAAAAAGTTGTTGCTTGTAGTAAAGCTTGAGCAATTTTTATAGTTCGGGCTGAAGCCCTACTACGGACTTTAATTATAACTGATAACTAAAATAACTTTAACTATAGAAGTGGTGCGTTACATTTTCATTAACGCACCCTACTCGACTGACACAGCTAATTTTGTGCAAAATTGTAGTGCAAAATTGTAGGGTGTGTTAGACGGCTTAAATTTAGACGATGAAAAGGATTCAGCAATCCGTCGCCGGGCACCATTTTAGTTGTATCAGTCCAGTACTTGATTGGTATTCTATACAGAAGTTTCCTACTCAATGATAACTAAAATAACTTTAACTATAGAAGTGGTGCGTTACATTTTTATTTTCATGTCACGCAGTGAAACGCACCCTACTCGACCGAGACTGAGTTTTATTCCATTCTATGAAGATAAATAATGCATTCATAGAAAAACTGAATCGTCAAACGTATAATTTTTTCTAGCTTTGTACCCTGAGCAGGTATAATCTGATCTAAAAGACCACCACCCTCATCACTATCAAAAATTGTAGGAATTAAAATTTCCTGAGATTCATACATATTTATGTGTTGCTTTGAAATTGCTTCTATAGTTGTTTCACAATCACCACTATTAATAATATTGGCAATAATTTCTTCTGTATTACGCTCCCAAACAACCCCCCAAAAACCATCATTACAATCAGCATCACCCTCATTAAAAACCATCCGTAGTGGCAAAAATTTTCCATCCATTCCTACAATATCAAAATCAAGCCAGAAGTATCTTCCTGCATCATAGTCTTCATCTCCTGTGGCTTCATAAGAATGGTGTTCGGGGATATTCGGACAGTCAAAGTACATCCCTACATTGCAACAACCTAAAATATTAACTACACGAATAGTCATAAACATTTCGTCTTTATTAAATATCCCTTTTTTGTTGAAAGTAACCTTCAACAACTTTGGCATTTCTTCCCTAAAGTTGCCCTTGATAGGAGATAGATTGTTTATACATTTAGGCCACATAATTCTTCCTGATATTTAAGAGCGATCTTTACCTATTATACATTTTATTTGAAATTTTAGTCAACTCAAGAGAATTGAGTTAGGTTTATACTTTAAATTAGTAATTAAAAGGCAAACTAGACTCTATTTTTAAGCTATTCAATACAAGTGTTAGATCGAAAATCAGCTAATAATTTGACTCTGCAAGGAGCAGCTCAAAAAATAAAAAAAAACTTTAAACACAAGATTTTCCCTCTTCTTCCTCCTTCCCTATTCCTTCTTTTAGAAACGACAAATTGATTCAGGTCGGAGGGGACAAATTCTAGTAACTGGGTTATTTCGCAAATTCAGTACTTCGTAAGCATTCAGCTATTAGCTTTCAGCTTTCAGCAATAAAACCTCAACCTTAAAGAGAAGGTTTAAATGAATATCGACTTGAAAACTGACTTCTGTAGTAAAATTTAATTCTGAATAATAAAGCT
>NZ_JAAHGT010001162.1 GCF_010672385.1 Okeania sp. SIO2F4 | reverse complement strand
TAATTATTAATTGTTAATTGTTAATTATTAATTATTAATTATTGAACCCCTTGCTAAGAACAAGTTTTTGAGAATTAGGAAAATCTCCAATCTCAATCACTTTTGGTGAAATAAATTTCCCAGAAATCCTTCTAAACCTCCTTTTCCAGTCCGCTCACCTTTAATACTCGCCAATTTTTCTAATAACTCTCTTTCTTCTGGAGTAATTTTTGTGGGAATATCAATTTCGATTGTTATCAGATGGTCTCCACGACTTACCGGATTACCTAATTTCGGTACTCCCTTATCTTCCAAAGTTAAAATTGTATTTGGCTGAGTACCTGCTGGAATTATTAATTCCGACTTACCATCAACTGTATTTATTTCCAGGGAACAACCTAGAATTGCTTGTAAATAGCTAATTTTTATTTGGGAGAGAATATTAATCCCATCTCTTTCAAACTCTGGGTTATGTTTGACTGCCAGAAAAACATACAAGTCTCCTGGAGGCCCGCCCATTTTACCCGCATCTCCTTCATTAGATACTCGTAGCCTAGTACCATTGTCTACCCCTCCTGGGATAGTAATTTTTATCTTTTTCGAGACCTCATTCTGCCCACGACCTCCACAAGTTGCGCATTTTTCTTCTATTATCTGTCCAGTACCGTTACATGAGGGACAAACTGATACTTGAGTGAAACTACCAAAAGGAGTTCTTGTCGCCCGGCGAACTTGACCCGTACCTCCACAAGTAGAACAAGTTTGAGGTCTTGTGCCTGGTTTAGCCCCTGAACCGTTGCAGGTTTCACAAGTTTCGAGATGCTTAATTGTCAGTTCTTTATCTCCACCAAATATAGCTTCGTGGAAGTCCAGATTCAGGTCTAAACGTAGGTCATCTCCTCTAACTGGACCTGTACGCCTACGTCCTTGAGTTCCCACTCCTCCAGAGAACCCACTAAAAAAGCTTTCAAATATATCAGCGAAACTATCTGAAAAGTCCGTTGAGAAACCTGATGCTCCTCCTCCTGATACTCCTGCTTCTCCAAAGCGGTCGAAACGGGCTTTCATTTCTGGGTCAGAAAGAATTTCGTAAGCTCGGTTTATCTCTTTAAAGCGCTCTTCTGCTCCTGGCTCTTTATTGACATCTGGGTGGTACTTACGAGCCAAGCGGCGGTAGGCACGCTTTAGTTCCTCCTTATCTGCACTACGAGAAACACCTAGAATTTCGTAATAATCGCGGGCCATAGAGCTGTTTGCCTAGAATTTAATGTTAGTATGTGCAAAATTTAACCTTATCAAATCTATTCATCACTGAACATCTCTGATAATAGTATGGCATTACCGTAACGGTAAAGGCAGATGAGCAGCAAAGCTAATCCTTAAAGGACTAGCGCGTTATTACCTTTCTTCTTCTTTGATAACAGAAGAATTGTTTTCAGAAGGGTAGTGCTGGTATCCGAGCTAACTTCGCCTGGCAGCTAAGGTCTACCGAACTGTTTCCAAAAGGCACTGTTTCCTATATTGTACCAGATTTAGGACTATTTTTGTTAGCTCCGCATTCCGCAGGAAACGTTCAAAATCTCAAAAATCAAGGAAATGGATAGGTTTAACAAGGTTTTTGGTTAATAGTTGCGTCTCTACTTTGGGATTTGATATTTTTATCAGGCGATAATATTTTGGGTCTTAATTTCCAAGTATATTTATTATCGTCTTTTGATAGTTTAGCACAGACTTATGATAAATCTGCATATCTAGGGTTTGCTGAAAAAGTCTTTTTAGGGAGGTAGTAGGGAGTAGGAGGAATTATCCCTTGACTTTCCTGCCTTTCTTTGCCTGCCCAAAATGCTAACTTTTTGCAGCTCTAGGGACTGAAAAGCTGAAACTTTTTTCAATCTAAAGAAGGTTGATAGGGTATCTGTAAATAAAATATAGCAATCCTATTTTATTTGTGTATAAAAATATTACCCCTTTTAAGGAACAGGGAACAGGGAACAGTTGCAGATAGATTGTTGTTGGGTTTCGTTCCTCAACCCAATAACAATCTATCTGCCGTAGGGAGGTTGCATGCAACCTCCCTACTCCCTAATGCACAGTTTTAGCTGAAACAGTCCAGTCGGGTGAGTTAGGCACATATTAATAGTTCAACTTAATAGTTTGATGTGATTTGCCGTAACCCACCAATAATCAACCTGACAAAAGTTCTTAAGATTTATGGCGTTGTTGAATGATTGTATGATTTTTAGTAGTACCTTGTCTAGCTTTAAAATGTGGGTAAAGAGCGAGTCAATAAAGACCTCTCCCCCAACCCCTCTCCTGCAAGGAGAGGGGGGAGGTTTTACCCACAATTTTAGTCTAGACGCGCTAGTAGTCAGGAGTCAGGAGTTAGTAGTTAGTAGTCAGGAGTTAGTAGTCAGGAGTCAGTAGTTAAAACAGCTTTTTTCCTTAATATCAATCTTGCTCCGATACGAATTTCATACCTTATTTCACCAATGCCAGATTTATTTGATAGACACCCTCTAAAGTCTTTCTCCCTCTTTTATTTAAAAAAATAAAATAAATTATCATACAGAAGTCATCAATTATTTGCCCCTACTCCCTACTCCCT
>NZ_JAAHGT010001161.1 GCF_010672385.1 Okeania sp. SIO2F4 | reverse complement strand
GAGGGTCTCGCTTATATCAAATCCAGTAGTATCAGTATTATAAATGGGATATCTAATAGACATCTGGTGAGAATCAAAAATCAAATCAATCCCATACAGATAAATCATCAATTCTTCCCCTCCTGGGAGCAGGGTCAATTTATTGTCACCAGAGAAAAAAGGAGGAGGGGGTGGTCCGTGTGGTCCGTGTGGTCCGTGTGGGAAGCACAGGATATCAAAAAAATATAGGGTTGTAAATATTGTCTGACGACAAAGAATTAGCCCTGCCTCCTGGGAGGGATCAGACCAATTCCCAAAAGCATTGCTATACTTAGATAGCACTTCAGTTATCAAGTAATTAACACAATATCAATCACCATGCTTGCGAATAATAGCCCAGTTAATGTTTATTATTCTTATGTTGTACGGACGTTGCATGCAACGTCCCTACCCCCACACGGACCACACTTCCCCTCCACCGGAGGGGTTAGGGGTGGGTCCCACACTTCCCCACATTTGGCAGATATAGCATTCTTTTTGAGAAATGGTATTAGGGGTGGGTCTCCTACTACCTACTCCCTACTCCCTACTCCCTCTTTTCCACCAGAGGTCTAATACAAACCCGGTTTCTGATCAGTAGTAGGTAGAAATTATATTACTCCCAAGTCAGGAGATTTGATATTAAACACAGGAGCAAGATGCTCCTACTCAGAAATATTGAGAGAGTGTTTTTCAACAAAATATTAAGGTTTAAACATCACTGGTGATTCTTTGTCATCCGCCAATAAATTTATTTCTTGGCTTACAGCAGAAGTCATTTTTAGATGGTTAAACTTGGCTGATTTATTATGGCTAATTAATGAGACTTGATATTAGAACTATTTTCTGGTAGCTAATAGTTGTCTATTCTTGCCTACTCCCTATTTCCTTAAATATCACTATGTCATTGCCACTGGCAGGAACGAAAGTAATCTCAGGGGTTTTAGCTGCACAAAATTTTGATGCACTTTTAACCCTTATAAGTCTGGTTTATCAGGGAGATACCATAAATATTTGAGAGAAACAAATAAACACGACTTCTCAATTTAGTATATTTTGTTATGAATAAGCAAAAAAACAAAAAATATAAATATCTAATTTTTACCTTAGTTACTTGTTTAGTTATTCTTGTAACTACAGCCATAGTTATTAAGTCAATGACTCAAGCAACCATACCTCAAATAACTTTTTTAGGGGAGGTGAATTTTCCCACAGGTTTAAAATTTAAAAATACAGAAGTAGGCGGACTTTCTGGCATAACCTATAATCCAGATAAACAAATTTATTACGCAATTTCTGATGACCGTAGTAGTAAAGCACCAGCCAGATTTTATACTCTGAAAATTGACCTAGAGTCAGAGAAAATTTCTGAAGAAACAGTAACTTTTATAGATGTCACGACTTTATTAGATGAAACAAGTAAACCATTTCCTCCTTCGACTATTGATTCCGAAGGAATTACTTTTACTGGAACTAATTTATTTATCTCTTCTGAAGGAGATAGAAAACGTCAAGTACAACCATTTATTAGAGAATTTTCCCTAGCAGGTAAACAACTACGAAATTTGCCACTTCCGGAAAAGTTTCCGATCAAAACTGACAGTGGAATTAGAAATAATATGGCTTTGGAAAGTTTAACTATTACTCCTAGCAAAAAATATCTCTTCACTGCTACAGAAAATGCTTTAGTTCAAGATGGTGCAGAAGCAAATGTTTCTACTGGTAGTCCTTGTCGAATTTTACAGTATGATTTAATTAAAGGTCAGCCAGAAAATGAGTTTCTATATATCACAGAACCTATGACTTCTACATCTAATAATTCAGGTGGTTTTAAGACTAATGGTTTAGTAGAACTCATGGCGTTAGATGATACTCATTTTTTAAGTTTAGAAAGGTCTTTTTCCCTAGATACTGGAAATATGATTAAACTATTTCAAGTGGATTTGTCAAATGCAGATAATATTCAACAAATTAATAGTTTAAACAGTAAATTTACTAATATTTCTCCCGTCAAAAAAGAATTACTGTTAGATTTAAGCAATCTAGAATTAATCTCAGACAATATTGAAGGAATGACATTTGGCCCAAAAATGCCAGATGGTCGGCGATCGCTCATCCTAATCAGCGATAATAATTTTAACCCCCTACAAGTGACTCAGGTTCTCATTTTCACCACTAACCTCTAGCCATGCAAATCAAAAGTTAAAAATTAAAAGTCAAAAGTCTCAAAAAGACATTGGAGGATTTATCTCAACGTTGGCCCTTGACCCGCGCTCTCGGTCAGGGGAGCTGAGAGATGGGAAAACCAATCAATAAGAGCGGTTCTTACAATAGTGTGCTATCCTGAATAGGATAAGGCTGCTGGGCTAGCAGTGTCTAGGGGAGCCGTCGGATTTGCGAGTGCCATGTGGAGCGCGCCTTTAGACCGATGCATAGGTTCGGCAAGGGAGGCAGGTGCGGCCTTAAGCAGAAAGTTCCTATCAGTGATGTTAGGGAATCCCGCGCTGTCTCGTAGATCAGCGTCGGGAGGATGTCAACTACTAATCCTCAATAAAAAAAAATCAAACT
>NZ_JAAHGT010001160.1 GCF_010672385.1 Okeania sp. SIO2F4 | reverse complement strand
ACCTCTTCTTATAACAGATAGGATTGGCTAAAAGGAATTTTTTTCTTCTCTTGGTCGATTGAATATGACGTTTTGGGATTGTACATTAAAGAATGATAATAGATTTTCAAATGTACATATATTTAGGAAAGAATTATCCAGAAATATCAAATGTTCGGATTTCATCATTCCTAATTGTGCAACGCCGAGTTTTTCAGTAATAAAAAATAATTCTGTACTTGACTAGGCTATAAGTTTCTCTCTAAGACTAATACCAAATTTTCATTTTATTCATTTCAACATAACTATTTCAACATAACTTAGGAGGGTTTGATTATCGGTAAAATAGCGAAGATTCAAAACAGTGAAAAATATTGAAAAAGTTATTCATGGTGTAATTTTATGATTTTTCGTTTTAACTTTTATTTATCCCCACCTACTTACTTTGCATTCCAAACTCCTTGATGTATTTACTACTAAATACTAACTCCTAATTACCAAATATATTTAGCAAAGCTGTTGAAATTTAGTATTACTAATACCATTTCTTTATAAGAATTCCATTAATAATTTTCTATCAAACTTATTTTGCTAACCTAGCTCTGAAGCTGGGAGTCTTTAAGTTAATTTTTAACCTGAAGAAGTCTAGTTTATTTGTTTCCATCACATTATTTTTGGTATCTCCCTTATAAATCTGACTGCTCTACTTTATTAATTGCAGCTTCATAAAGAAATGGTATAAGACTTATTTACTATGAATCAGAGTATAAACTTCTAGCTGAGGTAATCATTATATTCAGATAAATCGATCGTCTACTATTTTTGTAAGAAAGTCTTGAGAGATAATTTGATAGCAATAATGCTATATTTTTGCTTTCACAAACTCCTTTATCTTTGTAAAAGTTATTTCACTTTCTACCTATTTCCTATATCTCAGTATTATAAGTATTTAATCTAAAGATTATATAGCAGATAATTGACAATTAGTAATCATGGCAAAAATATCAAATAATCTTGAAAATAGTGATAAAAATTTTCTGGCTATTCCAGCAGTCATAGAAATGTTATCTCTGGAAAAAAAACGAGTAACTAATACTCGCATAATATTTCTCTTGGGTGCTTTGATTATTCTGATTTTTTCTTACCGACAAAGTGAAATAAATTTTCTAGCTTTATTCCAACGTAGCGGTAATATGGTGGAGTATATTCAATCTTATTTTCCACCAGATTTTTCCGATTGGAAAATTTATTTAGAAGATACAATAATTACTATTTCTATGGGTCTTTGGGGAACTATTTTGGCAGCGATCGCTGCTGTTCCTTTTTCTCTGTTGGCATCAGAAAATATTAGTCCTGTTTGGATTGTACAACCTATTCGTCGAATTTTAGATGCCATGCGGGCGATTAATGAAATGGTGTTTGCTTTGATATTTGTAGTAGCTGTTGGATTAGGTCCGTTTGCTGGTGTTTTAGCTTTATTTATTCATACGGCGGGTACTTTAGGAAAACTTTTTTCTGAAGCAGTTGAGTCAATTGACCTAGGTCCGGTTGAAGGAATTCGTGCTACAGGTGCGAGTAAAATTCAAGAGATTATATTTGGTGTAATTCCTCAAGTAATGCCTTTATGGACTTCTTTTGTTTTATATCGCTTTGAGTCTAATGTTCGTTCTGCTTCTGTTTTAGGAATAGTTGGTGCGGGTGGAATTGGTGTTTCTCTTTATCAAAGTTTTGGAGCGTTTCAATATCAAAAAGTCTGTGCAATTTTAATAATCTTAATTTTGGCAACTTCCATAATTGATTTATTATCTGCAAAGTTGAGAAATTGGTTGGTTTAAAAATGATTGAAGAAAAGGATTTGATCTGATTTTGATATTACTCCCTCTAGCAAAGATGGCAATTGCTATGGAGTTTTATTATATATACCTAATCATCCCGAGATGACATAAAGAGAGTTGGCTAAAAAAGTATATGGGTAAGGATAAAAGTTAGGATAAATGAGAGTAATAGAGGATGTAGGGGGGAAAATTAAGGGACAATTTTTCTACTCTTGTTTGCTCAAAATGCGAAAATTTTGAGCTTTTAGAACACATACCAAGACTAAAGCATTTACATATAAATGCTTTTAAATTTAATCAGCAAGCCCTAATTATTTATTTAATTGGTTCTACTATTTCCTTTTTCTGTTAAGTAGAGCAAGCTAAAAAAACACGTTGCATATTTAGCGACAAAATGCCTCAAAATAATGATATATCTGACTTTTGAGCTATTTGAAAATTTGATGCATAACGGACAAAATTTACCACGCTCTACTTAATTTTTGACTTTTTCTTATGATTCTTTGATTTTTTCTTTTTATTTTTTGCTCGCTGCTGAACTACTTCCGGTGGCGGACCATAGTCTCCATCACTAAAGTATACTCGCTCTACTATATTTTCCGGTTCTACTTCAATCCACAAACGGGCACCTCCAGCTTGACTATTATTAGGTTGATGAGGTTGATAAACTATTTGGCAAGGTCCTTTTATTTTCAGAGCGTGGCAATAATCCTTTTTATCTCCTACCTTCACAGCAACTGCTGGATAAGAAGTTCCATGATCTCGGTTGTAATCTA
>NZ_JAAHGT010000116.1 GCF_010672385.1 Okeania sp. SIO2F4 | reverse complement strand
TAGATTGAGTCTGGGGGTAAAAACAGAAGCTGAAATCTTACCTAAATATCCTCAAACCTACTTTTCTCTTGGTCGATTGGATATGGCGAGGGGACCTCGCCATCCAAGGACCGCTTTTTCAAATTTTTTAGTTGTAAATGGCAAAGCTTATGTTATACTTAAAATAAGTAGGTAAAGTTCCCGCCGATTTTAAGCCTGCTCTTGAGAATAAAGTTACAGACTGCGGTCGGTGGTTCTCAATGAAGCAGGAAGCTCGTCTCCAAAGCCTAACCACAGGTTAGGTAAGTTTGGATAAGTTCAGTAGAACGGTTTCCACCCTTCCGCGCACCATCCGGTGTAATAGTTGCCGGGGAATTAACCCAAGGTCATTTCAGTTAGCCTCCTGTCGGAGGAGCTACGCTAACAGTTAGCCTCCTATGGTCGTAACTGCCTTTTTCATCTCACGCAGCGAAACGGTACCTCTAGCTGTTTGCGCAGCATGACCTAGGAAAGCATCGGGATTGAAATACGGAATCTTCTTTTTTTATCCTCTTGAAAGAGGAGACTTCTGACCCAAATTTTTTGGTCAAAAAGCTGTTAACGCAGTTCCTCCGCAGGAGGCTAGCTGAAATGCTGATAGCTAATAGCTAGTTAACAATTAGCAGCAACTAAAGACTTAACTACTGGGAGTTGTATTGTTGTATTTTCTGAATCTAGATATTTAGTATTTTCTGAATTCAGATATTTATTAAAAATCGCTTCAATTTTTTCTTGACTGATTGGTTTGTTGATAAACTCAGAACATCCTACAAATTGAGCACGAATCCGGTCAATCATACCTTCTCTCCCAGTTAAAATTACTATAGGAGTATTTTTAAAATCAGGTATTTTGCGAATGTGTCTACAGACTTCATAACCATTAGTAAAAGGCATATCTAGATCCAAAAATATTAAATCTGGCTTGACCTTGACTACAGTAGGTAAAGCCAAAGTAGACTTTTGAATCCCAATAAATAGATAGCCACTATTCGCAATCATTTTACCCATTACTTGATTAATTATCGGGCAATCATCAATACAAGCTATTAATTTGGTTTGACCTACAGAAATGGAATTTTTGGCAGTTTCTAGTGATGGTGAATTTGTTTTTTTAATCTCTTTTACTTGATTTTCTAAGGCATCAATTTTCACTACAGCTAATGCAGGTAGATCGGGTAAAGTAGTAAGTTGAATTATTTCTTGAGTGACATAACGTATTAATTTTTTAGTCAGACTTAATAAATCCTGCTTTAAGTAAAAAGCCAAATCTCGCAATGTCAGTTGTTTACTTATTAATGCCTGAAATTTTTGGTAAATTAGAGTAGATGTGTGTTGTTTTAGAATTTCAGGTTTGTTCAATACGGGTGCTAAATTAGGAGAATAGTTGTGTAAATTTGCCTCACACCAACCTTGCCATATTGGCTTAACCTTTTCAAAAGCTTCATAGATACTCAAACGAAATATAGGTTGTATCATTTCTGCTTGTAGATTACAACTTATAGAAGTAACCTGTAAAGTATCTAAATTATCCTGCTGAATTAAATCAAATAATACTTCTACCAGGGTATTGTTAATTATAGAAATAGCTTGTGAGAGTGAAATTTTTTGTTGTTTCAGTAAAATATTAACTATGTAATATTGCCAGCTTTCACAAACATCATCAGTGTAGAAATTTAGAGTTTCCAGAGAAATAGAAGGGCAAAATTGAGTGAAATTTCTACGCCATCTTCGCCAAGCGCTATTACCACCTGTTGCCCAAGTTAGACATCCCCGATGAAAATATAATTGCCACTTTTGTTCTTGTGTATTCTGAAGTTCTAACTTACCACTAAATTGTTTAGGTATCAGACGGATTAAATGTTTAAAAAATCTCGCTGTAGTTGGTTTTGTTTTAGTAATCATTTTTAATGCTCCATCAATGCAGTCCTGATTGGCGATATTCTTAATATTATACTTCTAAAAACATTAACATCCGTCATTTTACTGAATCTTAATTAAAATTTTATCTAGAGGAATATATCATCTCATTCAAGACTCTAGTTTGATGATTCTAGAAGTATTTATTTAAGTTATCAACTCAAATATAATTTTACTTAAAAATTTGAGAAATATCGTCGGTTATTGTACGGATATTTAATTGATTTACAGCGCTTTTCAGTTGAGTAGACCACTAAACTTATTGTTGGGAGTCAGGAGTTAGGAGTTAGGAGTTAGGAGTTAGGAGTTAGAAGTTAGTATGATTGTGGTTTGTTCATATGAAAACCGCTGTAATTAAAAATTAAATTTATCGCTATCCTACTAAGGAAATTTAGGAAAAAATTAATTGTTGACCAGAAGATAATCGTTTTTGATGATGGTTTTCCTCAGAAGAGAAACTTGAGCCGTTGCTAATCTTTATCCCCTGTGCAGAACCAGGGTAAGCTCATCTAAAAGAGGGTTGACAGAAAACATTGATAAAAGTAATCATGTAATTGTTGTTTATAGCAACTTGCTTCATTTTTGGAGTAAGACTGGATTTAAATATTTTCTCTTGATGAAGAACATGAACTGCCAATCGTTTCAGAAGAGTCAAGTTGTGTAGAATATGCTCTGAGCGAATACGACATTAATATTCAGAAAAAGTGACATCAAGTGTTCAATGAAGATTGTTTTCATCGACAATTTCTTATGAATTTTAAGATTTATTTGACCTTTAAGTTTTTTTTTCATTTTTGCTTTAGTCTTAGCTTGGTAGGACTTACTGCTTGCCAATCATTATCAGATCCCAAAGAAGGAATTACTCATCAAATAATTCGACTAGGTTCTATCCTCGCTTTAGAAGGACAAGAAGAGATTTTAGGCAATAGGATGAAATCTGGTTTAAAAGCTGCACTTGATGACCAATTAGTACAGGCAAAAAAAATTAAGTTAATCTTTGAAAATGATTATTATGAGCCTTCAGTTGCTCATCAAAAGACACAACAGTTGATTAAATCTGGCATTTTTTTGATGATTGGAAATGTCGGTACACCCACCGCAAAACAAACATTGCCAATTTTAAAGGAAAATAATATTCCTGCCATTGGTTTTTATACTGGTTCTGAACTTTTGCGGTCGCAATCTGAACTAATCATTAATTATCGTGCGAGTTATGCACAGGAAATAGAAACTGTGGTTAAAATGGCTTTAAATTTTGGGGTAAAACCCTCTGAAATCTGTGCTTATGTTCAAGATGACAGCTATGGAATGTCGGGATTGAAAGGAGTCAGAAACGCTTTAGTAAAAGCACAGGTTGAAGAGAATATCTTACGTCCCTATGACCAAGTTTTAGAGTATAAAGAAAAGGGAAATGAAGACAATCCTTTCCTTAACCCCGTAGGATTTTATCCCCGTAATACTCCCTATGTAAAAGAAGGTTATAACTCATTAAAAAAGTGGGAAAAAAACACAGGAATAAACTGTAGATTAGTCGTTACAGCAGGAACTTCTACTAATATCGCACGATTTATTAAGTTAGCTCAAGAGAAAAGAGAGGATTGGGTTATTTCCTCCCTATCATTTGCTCATGCAGAAGAATTACAGTTCGACTTAGAAGAATACGGTATCAAAGACAAAGTGATTATCACAGAAGTTGTTCCCTCATTAGACTCCAATCTACCTATTGTTCAAGAAGCAAAATATCAGCTCAAAAACGACTTCGATCGTGTATCTTTAGAAGGATATATTGTAGGAAAAATGACTTTAAAAATTCTCAGAGCAATACCAGGAAAAATTAATCGTGAAAGCTTTTTAAAACAGGTTGCTATTTCCAAATTCGATCTAGGTGGTATTGCAATTGATTTAACTCAAGGCAGAACTCAGTCCTCTGACCTTGTTTCAATAACTGTTCTTACCTCTCAAGGATTTAAACATTTAAAGCCAGATAAATTAAGGGATATATTTCAATAATTATTGATTCTTATTGGTTTCTTTATCGGAAAAATAACTAATGGATAAAAAAGAAAAAAATTTACTAGAAGAAATGAGTAATCCTGAGTCTCTCAATTCTGAAAAATCTAAAAGCAGTCCTGAAAAAGCTACATTAAAAGAACCTAAACTATTGAACCCCATTTCTATTTTAGACGCCAAAATTTCTGATTTTGTTGAATGGCTGCAAGATGTGTCTTTATTTAAGTTAACGGTTATTTTAAGTGAGGGCGCACTGTTGTTTGCCATGGTGTCTTATGTAATTACCATACCTAATCGAAACGAACAGAAGATACAAGAAGCTCGAAAGGTTCTGGACGAAGCATCTGGCCATAAATATAGTGACGCACGAATTGCTGCCTTAAAAGTTTTAAATAAAGGTTGCCAAGGTAATCCAGGACTAAAAGCACCTACAGCAAAAATGGCTAATCTTACCCTTAATCCTTGCCAATCTTTATCTTTCAGTCAGGGTTCACTGAAGGTTAATAAATATTCAATGGATCTCTCCCATTCAAATTTAGAAAAAGCCGATCTCTCAGGTGCAAGTCTTGTCGGAGTTAATTTACGAGGGAGTAATCTCCAGGGTGCAAATTTGGCCAAGGCTAATTTAAAAAGTGCGGATCTAACGGGTGCCCAATTACAGGGTGCGAATTTAGCACAAGCCAACTTAAAGAAAGCCATACTCCAAGATAGTAATTTAGATAATAGTAATTTGTATGGAGCTAACCTTCAGGCAGCCAATTTCTCTGAAGCTAGTCTAGTCAAGATTAGAGCCTTATGGGCTAATTCCCGTAATGCTATTTTTCATCGAGCCAAATTACAATCAGCGAATTTTAATCGAGCAGATTTAAGGGGGGCTGATTTTTATAAAGCTAATCTAGAGAATGCCACCTTGCGTTTTGCCGATTTAAGTAGCATGACTAACGCCACAGGAGCGCAATTAAAACCCACTAATCTGCGAGAAACCGAATTAAAAGAGGCCGATCTGTGGGGAGCAAAAATGTGGTCAAAATTTCAAATTAAACGGGCTAAAAATTGGCAGAAAAGCAATAAGATGCCTAATTGGGAACAGCAGATCGAACAAGAACGATTACCTCGTTTACGGATAGCTTTGCTCAAACCAGAAACTTCTCAAAGTCTTTCCGATGCCTATGAATTGGGGATGCGTCGTGCAGCTAACCGTCGTGTGGAAATTTGGGGGATTTCTCATCCCAGTGGTGTGGAGAACGAAGCTAAAATAATTGAGCAGTTGATCGATGATGGTATGGATGGGATTATCTTAACACCTGAAGATCCCCTTCAGTCAATTGATGCGCTTGAACTGGCTAGGGATGCTGGAGTGGCTATTATCACTGTAGATTTCTGCTTCGATTTTATCAAAGCAGAAGATTTAGCCATTGCTTGCTTTAATACAAATAGTTTCAAAATGGGCTATGATTCAGGCCAATACATAGCACAATGGACTCAAAAGAATTTACTGCCCAATTCCTCCTCAAGACAATCGGTTCAAATTGCCTTGGTTGATGGTGCTGTCTACGATCGCTACTACCCCTATCTTCAAGGGGTATTAAAAGCGATAAATAAATCGAATCTCTCGTTTGAAATTGTTGACTCCGTTAGCGTTACTTCTACCAGCGATATTTTAAAAGTTAAAAAACTACTTAAAGATAATCCTAATGTTCAGATTCTTTGGGGAGGGTCAAATCTAGCAACGGAGACTGCACTTACAGCAGTGACAGAATCTGGTTTGAATAACAAAGTTAAGGTTTTTGGGGTTTTAGACCTGTCGAAAGAGAAGGCAGAAATGTTACTCGATTCCAATAGTCCTTTGGAGTTGATTATCGATCAGTCCGGTCTTAAGATTGGTTCTGATGCTGTTAAAACAACAATTTCTGTCTTGAGAAAAAAAAGGTCAGGAGCAGATTATCGGGTTTACCCCGTTAAGCATCGTCTATTAACTCAAGATGACCCAGACACTGTACGTGATTTTCTCAAGGAATATGGCTGGTTCTAACATTAGTGTCATTTCAGTTATAGCGCTACTTGAATCGGGAATCGGGAACACAGAAGGTGGGAACAGTATACTATCCAAGGGTTTCAGCATTTCTAACTGTCCGCGCCCTTTGCTTCGACTGCTATATCAGTTATCAGTTGTGGGAGGTTGGAAATAGTAAAGTTTATTCTTTTAATTTTTAGTTGAATAAATAGTCATGTACATAGGCGAGTTATCCCTTATAGTTTTTATGATATCACAAAAATTTTGAGGAGACAAGGGAAAATCCTTTGCCGCGCGATTTTTTTAGGAGCTTCATAAAATGCAAATATTTGTGATTTTCCACTAGGGAGGGAGGGATGGAAAGATTCGATCGGGGATAAACAAGAATTTTTCGGAAGCTCCAGAAGATGAAAATATTTCTGTTATTGGTCTTAGGAAAAATTCCTGAATATGCCAGCTCGCCTCTTAGGAAGGAAATTTAGTTGAATAAAAATTCATGTACATAGGCGAGTTATCCCTTATAGTTTTTATGATATCACAAAAATTTTGAGGAGACAAGGGAAAATCCTTTGCCGCGCGATTTTTTTAGGAGCTTCATAAAATGCAAATATTTGTGATTTTGCACTAGGGAGGGAGAGATGGAAAGATTCGATCGGGGATAAACAAGAATTTTTCCGAAGCTCCAGAAGATGAAAATATTTCTGTTATCTGGACTTTAGGAAAAAACAGGTTAAAAATAAGGTCAAAACCTTATACAATAATGTTTTGATATTAAATTAACCGTTTTCTTGATATATCTAGTGCCGCTACGCGGAAGTCATAAGTCAGAAGTCAGAAGTTAGAAGTATTGATTAGTAAGACTTTTAGGATTTTGTAACTGGTCAGTTATTTCCGCCATTCTGCACTAGGTTTTCCTACTGAATGCTACGCAAACAGCTATTTTAAGCTCTCTTCAGGTATTTCCCTTGCTAATACTAGGTTTGAAGCCATTTTCGGTGTTAAAAATCTCAAAGTCCAGCTATTGCTCTTAGGAAAAATTTTTGAATATACCCGATCGCCTCTTAGGAAGGAAATTTAGTTGAATAAAAAATCATGTGTATAGGCGAGTTATCCATTATAGTTTTTATAATATCACAAAAATTTTGAGGAGACAAGGGAAAATCTTTTGTCGCGCGATTTTTTTTAGGAGCTTCATAAAATGAAAATATTTGTGATTTTGCATTAGGGAGGTATAGATGGAAAGATTTTAATGATGGGAAAAATCTGATTCTAATCTTAAAAATAGGGGAGTCAGGGAGCATTTTTCAATCTTTTTCTGCAAGTACCTCTATTCCACTTTCGACTCGTAACTCAAAAATTTTTACAGGGGTTCAGCAATTAACAATCAACAATTAATAACTAATAATTACCCCTTCTTAAAACTATTGAGGATTGACTAAAAGGAAAATTTTTGCAGCCTCCCCTATCCAATGGTCGGCTTCAAGGCGTGAATTGTTGAATGAATAATTAATTGACTATTAATTATTAATTATTAATTATTCGGTAAAGATACCAAATAGCTTTCTTTGACATCCTCCCGACGCTGCTCTGACGAGACAGGGCGGGATTCCCTAACATCACTGATAGGGGTTTTCTGCTTCATAGCACCTGCCTCCAAGGCCGAACCTCTTTCCGGTCTTACGGTCGCTCCACAGACTGACACTGCTAGCCCACCAGCCTTTAAGCACTATAGCACACTATTGGAAAAAACCGCAAGATTGATTGGTTTTCATCCCGACGCTCCCTTGTCAGGAGAGCGCGGGTCAAGGGCCAACGTTGAGATAAAGAACTTCCCAATTTTAAAAAAGCTGTCAGCTCTCAGCACTCAGGAAGATTATTTTTTTAAACTTTAGAAGGCGATTTAAACCCCAACTCAACAATCCTCCCTATGGGGAGTTGCAGAATATTTGAACCAGAGCTGCTAAGAGCTCAATTGCACAGTTACCGAATTATTAATTATTAATTGTTAATTAAATAATTGTGGTTTAAAGCCTCCCCTTGGATAGGGGAAAAAAGCGGTCGGCAAGCGGAGCAGTCCGTTAGGATGGGATGGCGAGGTTTCCGTTCCCTCCGGGACGCTACGCGAACTTCGAAGCTTTGCGAAGCGCAAACGCTTGCCTCCAATCGACCAAGAGAAGAAATGATATTTCCCAATCTTCAATTCCCGAGCGGTTTTAACCTTCTTGTAATTATCAATTATCCATTATCAATTATCAATTAATGAAGACCCAGAAGGCTAGCTGAATGCTAAAAGCGAGGGAGCTAGTCAAACATGAAAAACTATAGCTGATTCCATTCAGATGCAGCATCAGCGATCGCTTGTTCAATAGTTTTTTCTCCCAACATAGTTACCTGCAAATTTTGATAAATAATTTCTTTCAACTTATCCAAATTTTTAACTCTTGGGAGTAAAACTTCTGATTCAAAAATTTGATTAGCACTAATAACTCGCGCCCTATCTTGAGTAGAAGCATCATCAGGAATATTTTGAAAATAACTATTTTCTAAGGTCTTAATTGTAGAAGGTAAAACATTATTCTCCTGAGTAAAAGCCATTTGATTTTGATAGTTAGTGATAAATAAAACAAATTTCAGCGCTAGCTCTGGCAATTTAGTTTTACTAGAAATAGCAAAATTCATCAACACTATATTCTTCTTATCACTCTTACCAGTAATTTGGGATGTTGGGAGTGAAACTTTTTCAATTTCTGGTGTATTTTCAGAGATAGTTTCAATCAATTCTGGTCCAGAAAATACCATAGCAGTTTCCCCAGTTTGATACAAATCTTCACCTGCTTGAATTCCTTGCGTCAATACTTCCTGTGGTAATAAACCTTCCCTATATAAATCAACCCAATACTTAAATACCGCCTCACCCATTGGAGTATTAAAAGCAGCTTTTCCATCAACATCTATTAACTCAACTCCCATCTTGCCAAAAGACTCTAATACTTCATTTCCTCCTTGTGGTGAAAAAGAAACAAAAAAAGCATATTTATCAGTTCTTTCTTTAATTTGTTTAGCTACCTTAGCCAACTCTATATAATTTTTTGGAGGTTGATCGACTTTTGCCTGTTTAAATAGCTCTGAATTATAAATTGTTATATTTGTCCTACAATACCATGGAATAGCAAAACTTTTACCATTAATCTGACTAGCTTGCCAAAGATTAGACAAATATTCATTCCTAATCGAATCTGATAAGATAGTATCCAAATTTAACCAGGTATTAGGTTGAGTCAATAAATGTGTAAAACTGGAATTAAGATTAACAACATCTGGAAGAGTTTCTGTCAAAATAGCATTCTCAATTTTGCTTTCCATCTCCGACCAAGACACATCAATCCATTGCACCGATAAACCAGGATTATCTGCTTCAAAATCAGCAATCAACTGATTAAAATAATTAGTAAACTGAGGTTGAAGCTGTATCGTCCAAAATTCAATTTCTTTAGTCTTTAAATTAGGAGAGGGAGAATTGCAACCAATCAAAAATGTTAGTATTAGCCCCAAAATAGCAAATACCCGAAACCTTTTCCATTTAACTATGATAAACATTTGATAAATTATAAATTTTATAAAAACATCTCATACTAGCCGCGATAAATGTTTCCTACAAATCAAGGTAGCTCTGATGATAACTGCTGATTTTTTAGACAAAGTTCTTGAAAGGAACTTCCAAATAAAAAATTATCCTATTAGCTATGAAAATAAGGGAGTAGGGAGTAGGGAATAGGGAGTAGGGAAGAAATTGAAAAAGTAAGGGAGTAGGGAGTAACCAGTTAACGCGATTAGTACAAAAATTAGGATAATTTATTTTCTGCTATTCCCTAAGATGCTGTCTGATAATTACAGCAATTTTCACTTTATTAGACCAGAATAGATATGTTTCATGGAACATCTCTACACTATAGCAATTCCCAAAAAGCGTGAAGTACAAAATTCTCATACAAATTTGATAAAATATTGTTACAGTGGTTCTGTTTTTAGGAGTCAACCCACCCCTAACCCCTCCCTGGAGGGGAACTCAGTCGGTAAGAATTTATAATATTTATTTTTTCTGAGAGTAAAACTGTTCCATGATTGACTAAGAATAGTTTTATAACTATAGTAATTTGTTTTTTGTCCCGAAGGGATAATTTGATTTTTACCCTCTACGTCGGCAGTAAATTTACTAACACTTTTGTCATCATTTTTTATAAATATTTGCTACAAATGACTAGGCTGTTTATTAGGACGACCGAGTCAGGAGTCGTATGGGAATGGCTTCAATACCATTTTTTAGGTCAGAAAAGATAATTTCTGTCAAAGGGGCATCTCCTGCACTTGTGTTTTAATCACATTTATTATTCGTTATTCGTAAAATTCTTTTTTCACGGTTGGTATTATTTCCAGTTCTGTCAGGCTGCTAATACCAGAATTATTACTTGATAAAAATGATTGTTTGAGAGAGTGAATGCACAAGTAAAGATTAAGACAGCGTAAAAGTCTCTGACATTAAAATTAAACAGTAAAATGATGATCTTGAAAATTACGGTCTTGCTGAAACACGGTATGATTTGATAATTTGGGATTGTTTGAACTACTTGTTAATATTAACTGTTCCCTCCATACCTGTTCCCTGTTCCCTATTACCTATACACTTACTTTCATACCTTAATTAAGCAATGCCAAAATTACCAATATGCCAAAAAAATCTATCGCCATCCTATTTCAGTTTTAGTGTTTTACTGACTACTCAGGAATGACAAAATTATCATCTGAAAGTATTTGATAGTAATTTCAAAAATGACATCAGTTAAGTCGGTGTTACAATTTATCATTATGACAAGACACAATGTAGCAAGCAGAAGTGAAAAAGTTTTTGATAACTTGACTTTTTGTTACATATTTTAGTTTCTTCCTATCTACCTACTTAATTTCTCACTACCAATTTTTTATTGCTATAGAACGAATTATTAATTCCCAAATAACTTTGAATTTATAGCGTCAGGATTCAGCTAGTTCGCATTAAGCAATCAGATGCATGAACTTATGCAAGGAATAACTGAGGTTAGGTTATAGCCAATTTCATTAATGAATTTTAATTATCCTTGGTGGATAATTCCCCTCTAGCATGATAATGAGTTAATAACAAATAGCTGATAGCTGATGGCTGACTGCTGAATGCTTACTTTATAGCAAACCAAAAAAAGCACATTTTGATTCAAATTCAAACCAGGAGAAAAATGGTTAATTACTTAAAAAACTTGTTTAAAAAAAAGAAGCCAGGAATAGGAATAGAACTAGGGCCAGAAAGAATTAATATTGCCGAAATCCGGCAACAAGGAGATAAATTGAAATTAGTAACTTTTGCTACAGCAGAAGTACCAGAAGATGTATTTTTTGAAGGTCAAATAATTGATGCCCCGACAATTTCAGAACTAATAGAGTCAATGATAGAGGAAAATAATATCAAAACTCGCAGAGTAGCAACAGCAATTCCAGGTAGAGAAGCAGTTACCCGTGTAATTCCCGTACCAGCAGAATTAAACGACGAAGAATTACAGGATTACATGAATCAAGAAGCAGGTTTATACTTACCATTCCCCAGAGAAGAAGCAGATGTAGACTATCAAAAATTGGGAGTTATCATAGATCCAAATGATGACCTAGAAAAAGTACAAGTCGCCTTAGTCGCAACCAGAAAAGAAGTAACAGACGCCTACATAGAAGTTTTTACACAAGCCGGATTAGCAATAGATGTATTAGAAGTAAGTAACTTTGCCCTAATCCGTACAGTAAAAGATATACTTCAACAATATGGACCTCAAGAAGCAACAGTAATTGCCGATTTAGAATTTGACAGTACCGAACTTGCTATCGTAGTAGACGGAATACCCCAATTTAACCGGACAATCCCTATTGGCACCTATCAAATGCAATCCTCCTTAAACGAAGCAATGAACTTACCTCCAACCAGAGATACTACCGAATTACTAGGGATGACCGTTCCAGTATTAGATACAATGGGAGTCACATCAAACGAACCAAATCCCGGAACCAATGCTCTACTAAAAGTATTAGCAGAATTAGGAGATGAACTGCGACGCTCAATAGACTTCTATCTCAATCAATTTGAAGATTTGGAAGTGGCACAATTATTATTAATAGGTTCAGGATCGGCAATAGGACAAATAGATGACTTTTTCATGCAACGTTTAAGTTTACCAGCGTCTAAAGTCGATCCAATCGAAACTTTAGCCTTAGAAACAGAAGCAGAAATTTCGCCAGAACAACGTTCTGGTTTAGGAATTGTATTAGGTTTAGGACTAAGAGAGGTTTAAATTAATATGTATGGCCTAGATATAAATTTTCTCAACGATCGCCCAGAATATAAGAAAGATATTCCCAAACCAGCAAGTAGTGGACCATCACTAGAAGACCCAAAACCAATTCTAATTGGGGCAGCAGCAGCAGTAGCAGTTAATGGTCTAGTTGCAGGTGGGTGGTTATATCTAAATCAGGTAAACACCAAACTCCAGGCAGACTTAGACAAATTAAATGGAGAATTAAGTACATTAAACGCTCAAATTAAAGACCTTGAAGCAATCAAAGAAAAAACTAAGACATTTAAAGCAGAAGCAAAAGCTTTAGCAACAGTTTTCGACCAAATCAAACCATGGTCAGCATTATTAGGAGAGTTTGGAGCTTTAGTACCTAGTGGTGTAAAAATCACTAGCATAGAACAAAAAGAAGCAAAAGTATCAGCCCCACCTCCCCCCAAAAAATCTGCTAAAAAGGGTGAAAAAAAAGAGACACCACCTCCCCCAAAACCAACACCAATTATATCATTTTCGGGAACTTCAGATTCTTACGGTAAAATTAATGACTTTTTATTACTACTAGAAAACTCCCCCTTTTTCCAAGGAGAAAAAACCAAACTGATTACTGCTGCAAAAAAACCTAATCCAACTAGATTAGAATTACGAGAATCCAATAGAACCTTAGCACCAGAAATACCAGAATTACCCCCAATAGTTGAATATAAAATAGAAACAAATCTTAGTGCTTTAGGTGCATCAGAATTACTGCCTCAGTTAAAAAGTAAAGGAGCAATTGGATTAGTAGATAGAATAGAAACACTAACAGAAAAAGGAGTATTTTAAAAATGGTAGTAGCAAATGAATGGAATCCAGAACTAGAAGAACAAGAAGAAGAAGGAGGGGGTCCGAAAATTCTAGGCATCTCCCTCAAAGACCCCAGATTTATTGGAGGAGCTATTGGTATCATAGGCTTAGGAATAGCAGGCTTCTTGGGATATAATCAGCTTAAACCAGCCATCGAAAAAAGTGCCGAATTAAGAGGAGAAATAAACACAGCAGAAGTCAAAATAAAAGAGCAGAAAAAACAAATAAAAGAACGACCAAAAGCAGAAGCTGAAATGCAAAAAGCTGAAAAACAAAGAGAAGACGTAACCAGCTTATTTGCCAGTGAAAAAACAATGAAAACTCTGCTATACGATATGAACAAACTCATCGATCAAATTAATGTCGGAATTACAGATGAAGACCAGCAAGCGAAAATGACGAAATTTCAACCAGTGGAGCCAAAAAATGGTAATTATATAGTTAACGATAACTCATTAGGACCACTGGTAAATGGCAAATTAAAGCGACGAGAATTCAAAGTAGAATTTGAAGGCAGTTATCCTCAAACAAGAGCATTTATGATTGCTATAGAGAGGATGCAAACATTATTAGTAGTGAAAAACTTAAAAACTAAACTCGAACAAGGAAATCAAGTTATAGAAGTTGAATGGAAACAAAATAAATTTGTACCAGTTAGCAAGCCAGAAAGTAGACTAAGAACATCCTTTGATATGCACGCTCTATTGGCCTTAAGTGAACAAGAGTCATTGGACAAAGAAAGTTCCAAAAAAGAAGATCCAGAAAAAAAATAACAAAATTTACCAAAAAAATGTTATTTTATCAAAAAAATTCGGTATAAAAATCTCCCCCTTCGAGGGGCACGGCTTTTTTATGATTCAATAATAGTCCTATGGGATGATGCAGAATTATCAGAATTATAGCGCTACTTGAATCGGGAATAGGGAATAGGGAATAGGGAATAGTAAACTGTCAAAGGGTTTCAGGATTTAGAAATGTCAAATACCTGAATGAGTAGCGCTATACAGTGATTTCCTTTGCTATTGAGGTACAGTCCAATCTTCTGAGTTTTTGACTTCTGACTTCTGTCTTAAAACTAAGGTGTACCTCATTACACCGGGAAGTACTGTCTCTGAATTTGACTCAAACCTTTTAGCAAAATTGCTACAGAAAAATTTTCTCAGTTCCAAAAATTATCAATTTTTCAAAAGTTGAGAATGGGAAAATCTATCTTAGATTAACTAGAACAAAAACAATCAGTTAGAGACCATTATCAAGTTGAAAAAGCTTTCTGATTTGCCCAAAACACCCTAGTTTTTTTTGACTTGAAACTTCTTTTAGACTGACAACAAACAATGTAGCAGTCAAGGCAAAGGTTAGGAAATATATAAATGCTTAAACTCAGTTAGTAATTACTTTTGACCTTTGACTTTTAACTTTTAACTTGCGCGTAGCGCTATACTACCCCTGATTGGGCGAATACATAATATAATCAAAACTTTAATCATAACCTAAAAAGCTAAAGATAGATTTTAATCAACAATTGGTTTTCATCCCCGGTTGAAAAATACCTTGCCATTCATCTTGTTTTTTATATTTTTCAAAAAATAAAAACTTAAAAGAAGGAACTTCCCAAGCTGTGGAGAAAACCCTATACTCTAGCAAAATACCAAAATCTTAATCAATTTAAAGATCCAAGTGTGGAGTGAGGAAAGTGAAACAGCAAATACAATTTAGTAGTGGACTGTTAACTGGAGTCGCGGCAGTAATCATAGCCCAAACCCCAGCCTTTGCAGTAACCCAAATTACCCAAGTCCAGTTAAGTTCAGGAGACGGGGGAATGAATATCGTCCTAGTTACCAGTAATGGCGATCGCCCCGAAGTATTCTCAGTTAACAGAGATAACTCTTTTGTCGCAGACATAATCAATGCCCAACTCAGCTTACCCCAGGGCAACAAATTTCGGAAAGATAGTCCAGCCCCTGGTATAGAATATGTAGAGGTAATGCAGGTAGATGCTAATAGTGTGCGGGTAGTTATCCGTGGTCAAAAAAGTCCTCCCAGAGGTAGAATTATCCAAGGAGGAGGCCAAGGAATTATTCTTAGTGCTGCTATCGGTTCAGGAGAAATAGCTCAAGCCCGCCCCCAACCCAATAGTTTCCCCCCTCCCTCAGAAACAGCACCTCCTCCTTCAGAACCTGCAACCCCACGAGTAGAACCCGAAAGAACTGTAGCGCCCCCAAGAGAAACAACTACAACCCAAGAGTCAGAGGTACTATTACCAGACTCAGGATTAACAGGAGATGGTTTCCCCACTCTACCAGGACAACCATCCCCTAGTGAAGTACCCCCCTTCCAACCACGAGCAGTAGCACCACCAGTAGGCGATATAGCAGTATCCAATATCAATCCTTCAGTAGAAGTTATAGATTTAAGCACCCAAGAAAGAATACCTCGTTTAGTCTTGCGAGATGCTCCAGTTAGAGATGTTTTAGCTTTACTCGCTAGAGCAGCAGGATTAAATGTTGCCTTTAGTTCAGGAGGAGACCCAGCAGCAGAAACAGGACCTACTATTTCCCTAGATATTGAAAACGAACCAGTTCAAGATGTTTTTAACTACGTTTTACGTCTAAGTGGGTTGCAAGCCAACCGAGTAGGTAATACAGTATTTGTAGGACAAGAACTACCAGCAGAAGCCAGAAATGTTGTAGTTCGCTCCTTCCGTTTGAACCAAGTTACAGCCCAAGCTGCAGCAGGTTTCTTAGTTAGTCTCGGAGCAGAAAGTGCCATAGTTACAAGTCAACCAGTAACCCAGGTTAATACCGTTAATATTCCTGGAACCGATCAGGCAATTACAAATACCGAAACCATTGAAAGAACTGTTATTCAACCACTGCGTTACGATCCCCAAGATGCTCCCCCAATATTGAAGGGTTACA
>NZ_JAAHGT010001159.1 GCF_010672385.1 Okeania sp. SIO2F4 | reverse complement strand
AGAAAAGACTCTAATTAAATAGGTTTACTCTCCTGCCTCTATACCATCATTAGCTTCTATTACATTTATTCCTAATCCGATCGGATAGTAGGAGATTATTTTCCTAACAGTAGAGATATCTTCAAACTAATAACACTCTTTTTTGGAGCATTTTCTACAGTTCTGCTCTGGTGAATATCATTACGGTTGTTTTTGATTCAACTTTCCTACTAATATCATGTCCGGTAGCATCGGTATTGTATAGCAAAGGTAGGGAACACTTAACTGGAAACACTTAACTGGCAAGAATACTTAAGGGCAAGAAAAAAAACTTAAATTTCCTGTAGATATTCACCCTTGGGTTTACACAAACGCGCCCCAGCGGACATGATATAATTCAGTAGTTTTGATTAATGTATTCTAGCATAAGGCATTAACTATATCCTAAATTTATATTAATGAATTTAGCAGTGATGGTATAGATTTACGGATATAACTTCAATAACTTAATATTAGTGACAATAAGTATTGACTATCAAAACAAATCATAGTTAAGAGTATAATTTTTCCTCAAATATATCTTCACAGGTTACCTGTTTAATATCTTGGAATCCAAATTTTTTTAAATATGAAATCCATCCATAAGGGGTATTTTCTATATTCAATATCCCGATCGTAACAGCAACATCTGCTATCCAAGGAACAGTTGATATTTTGTATCCTTGCCAATTAGTTTCTACGCATATCCATTCAGGGATCATATTAGTATCAAATTTACTTTCTGATTTCCAAGTTGCTCTAAAACAATATATAGGAGTATTTTTTTGCATAATTTATTGGGTTACATAACAGGACAAATTATTAATGGTTAACTCAAAGATAATTCAACAATTAATAATTACCTCTTCTGTAATAGAAGAATTGACATTCAAAGAATTTTTTTTCTTCTTTTGGTGATTGGATATGGTTAGGTAACCCATCCATCCCATCCTACAGAATGCTCCGCTTTCCGACCGCTGTCTTGGTCGATTGGAGGCAAGCGAGGAGACCTCGCCATCCCATCCTTCGGAATGCTCCGCTTTCCGACCGCTTTTTATCTATAAATGGAGAGGCTTTATACCTTAATTTTTCAGTAAGCATTAAGTCATCAGCTTATGGCAAGATAAAGTCTCAATTAATATTGAGAGACTGAGTAATAATTAATAGTAATTATCAAAATTATTGCTATACTTGGAAGCTGGAAAAAATTAGCTTCAAAAAAACAATAACCAGTCAAGACTCAGGATTTACTCCGACAAATAATATTTATAAATAGAAAATCCAAGTATAGCAAAGTTTCTGGTAGTTGCTATAAAAGGATTAGTCAAAGGATATCAGCTTACCAGATGGCATCTACCAGACAAATTATACAGAAATAATTGTTCAGATTGAGACATTTTACAAGCATTCGTCATTCATTTTTATTACTGACTGCTAATAGCTAATAGCTGTTTGCAGAGCATTCCGGTAAGGAAATGCTTACAAAGATAGAGGTAACTGTTCAGATAAAATATTTTTTAGCTCGAACATTAGGTCTTCATTGCTTTTGTGAGCTTCCCAAATACCAGAATTCAACCTATTTATTCGCCATTCCCCTTGCATAAAATTTTCATCTTCAGAAACAGTGCCAACATAATTAATAATGTATTGTGAACCTATAAGGTATCGCTTTGTAAAACTAATCTTGCGTCCAATAACTTCACCGCTTAATGTCGCTTCTCCTAAATAATTATTATCTAAGATATTGCCACTTAAACTATTACCAGCTTGAATTAATGTAGCTTCAAACCTTGTAGGATTTTCCTGTTGCCAATAAGTACCTAGCCAAGTTCCACTTAAATTTGCCATAGTAGCTCAATTTAGTATTTAATACAACATTTTCAATGTTAAAAATAATTAAGGGATAAATATAAAAAGAGTTTAGGTTAAAAATTATAGCAGTATGAAATCATTTGTAAAAAATCCAGACAGTAGATAAAAAGTCTGAAATTATTACCCTACTTCTGTGTGCCCTAATTCCAAGAGATTTTCTGGATAACCACACCGAGGAATGCTATATATATATCATATCCTAAAAAGAAGTGGCAATTACAACTCGGCCTGAGATTGAGGATGTACAACTTTTAAATTACAGCAGTTTCGGAGGCGCGTGAGGTACAAAGTTTTATTGTCCTAGGGAACACTTAACTGGGAATATAAAAGTAGTCTTATGACTGTACCTCAGCATCCTCATGCATTGCTGTAAATGGTATGTTTAAAGATTTTAAACCATCTCAAACTGTCCGACTTATACCATTTCACGGAAATCATGCATCGAGTTTGTAATTTTGAGGTTTCCTCATAATGTAAGACGCACTCAAGAGAGTTAAAAGTTAAAAGTTAAAAGTTAGATTTTATAGGCTCAAAACTTTGACACACTCAGTAATTTCTTGAAATTATTTCACATATATATATAGCAATCCGCCCATAGGTTGCGGGTAATTAAAAAGTAGATAAAAAAACTGAAATTCCCACCAGTTAAGTGTTAAGTGTTCCCTAAAAGCAGTAAGATTTTTATACACAAATAAAATAGAATTGCTATA
>NZ_JAAHGT010001158.1 GCF_010672385.1 Okeania sp. SIO2F4 | reverse complement strand
TGTCAAATTTTTCTTCTATTGCTCCATACGCAATAGTCAATTTATTTTCTGAAGCACTCAGCTGTGGGAGATAAATAGTCAAATTTTTCTTCTATTGCTCCATACGCAATAGTCAATTCATTTTCTGAAGCACTCGAATAGAGGTGATGAATCTGAAATTTTCCTGCTAGACCCACTTAAATGTTGCAATAGGAAATTTTAAAGAGATAACTTCCTCTAGTTACAATGACAAATCTAATGCACTATTTTAGCTGAAACTGTCTACTACCTGCGTGACATAGCTAAAACTGTGGATTAGATTTTTTCCGATAATTCTAGTTATGGCAAGGATTGACCATTTTTTTTTCTAATACACCATTCAAGGTGTGTCACACCACTACTAGACCTGATAGCTAGTTAACCTAACCAATACCAAATTCAACAATCATTTGCTCTACTTGAGCAGCTACCAGAGGGTCTGGGTCATTCCTCAAATTAGGCAATAATTCAACCAATGCACGTTGAGATGCCATCCGCAAGTAAGCTAGAGCTGCCTCCCGCACAAAACCAGTAGGGTGGCTTAAACAAACTAAAGTTTGTTCTGCAGTTAAACTCCAACGAGCCGCACGAGCCATCTGTAAACAGCAAGCTAAAGCCCAGTCAGAAAGAAAATGACGAAAATCTAGCAGATGCCGTAAGCGATCGCTAGGAGCCATTGGTTGATAAACAACCAGATCCGACAAACTACTTAATTTTTCCTCATAACTATTTTGATCCAAAATATCAATCAACGAGCGCTTACAAGAAATATCTACAGTATTATCTAAAATCTCCAAACCACGGGCCACATTTGAACGGGAATCAGACTTAATATTAAAAGCTGCTGCTTGAATAGAACCCAATGGGTAAAGAAATTTCATTAACAAAAAACACTGTTCTATAGCATCTAACTCCAACAATTTGAGAGACCGTAGCAATATTTCTGTATAATCAGTTGTTAGTTTTCCATTACCTTCCTCCAAACCAGCATAGTGAGAAGTAGTAGTTGAATTCATATCTACCCCAGACAAGTCTACTATACCTGCATAAATCTGTCCCAGAAACATCAATTCTTGCTCTACTAAAATTTCAAGTCCACTACGACCTACTCGTTCAAGTACACCTTCAATTCCAACTTCTCCTGGCATTTTCAACAATCTGCGTAAAATATTACGGCGTGTCATACCCCAGGTAGTCATCATTCTATTTACTAGAGAATCCAGTGCTTCCATTGTACCAATTTCACTAATAGCAGTCCAAGCCTGTAATCTAACTAAATCAGACTTGTGAGTATCATCCGCCAACCTGACCAGCATCGGAATTGCATCATTACCTAATCTTACTAATGCTTGCAATGCAGCTTCCCTGGTTGATTTGTAGGATAAACCCCGTAAAAGCGAGGGGTAGTAGCTTTCCAAATGAGTAGCAGCGATTACATCCATACAATACTTTCGCACTCGTAACGATTCATCCTGTAGTAAGCTAGGAACATACAATCGTAACCCTTGCAAATAATCTGCTTCTCCCAAGGCACGAACTCCCATTACTCTTTCTTTTTCTTGCTTGGAAGTAATCATCCTGCGTAAAACATTAGTAGCTTCAGCTTTTTGTTCTCTGTCTCCTCGACGCATAATTAAAGCTGCTGCTGTACCTCTTACTACTGGGTCTACTGAAGATTGTAAATAAGGTCGTAGCTGACTAATATCTGGTTCTGATTCTGTGAGCCAGATGTAGCGTAAGGCTAAAGCCAGAACTTCTGGTGGTACCGATGCCTGGGTTAGGGATTGTACTTGTTTGAGATAAGCTGGGTTAGGGTGATTTAACATCACTTCCAGACTTTGGCATTGTAATGCAGGTGACATTACTTGCAGCAGTGGGGCTAATATTTCACCTAAATTTTTTTGGTCTATTTGACTTAGTAGCTCAATACAGGAACGTTTATCTTCTTCTGAAACACCCTTTTCCAAAGTTTCTACTACTGAGCGTTTCAGAGCACGCATATCTACATCTAATACACCAAATCTTCCTTTGCCAGCGCTTCTTACCAACAATCCTACATATTGGGTTCTAATTAACCATATCACTCCTAACCATAACAAACCAGATATTATTATTGCGATGACAAATATCAGACCTTGCCGATCTTGAAACCCTGTTTGACTGGAGTCTAATATCAATCTACATAACCAGAGAATTGCTAATATTATTAATCCACTCAAACCTGTAGAAAATGGTTCTGCTACCCCATTTACCATTGTTTGAACATCACTACGAATATTTTCTGGTAGAGGTTGGAATAAAACCGGTCCGGTAGTTTCAATTAATGTATAGTGTAGTAACTCATCTAAAAATCTCAGAATTACTAATCCTACAAATACTGAAAATAATCCTGTTATTGCACCTGTAAAAGAAAATAACCCTAAAGCTATTCCCCCTACTGGTAATATCATTGCTGTACCAAAAACACCTATTCTTTCTACCAAACGACTAGAGGCAAACCATTGAGTTGCTACTTGACAACTACTCAAAATTCCCTCAAATAAGCCCAAGAAACTTGCTATTTTACTTGCTCCATCAACAGCCA
>NZ_JAAHGT010001157.1 GCF_010672385.1 Okeania sp. SIO2F4 | reverse complement strand
TCTTGATTTTTCTCACCTTTCTTGTAAACAGGAATCAAATCATTATCTATAAAACTTGATGCACAGGCATAAGATTCTTCTGTAAGAATTACATTTATGCCTACCATCTTGGCTTTATAAGATAACATTTCAATTAACTTGTTATAGGAAACACTTTCCAAATTTTGATTGTTTCTTTTCCCTCAACTTATCTTCTGCTTCCACTCTTCATTGTGCCCAATTATCACAGTTCCTCTGCATCTGATTAATTAGAGTATCAATAATTAAACGAGATGCAATACGCGTATTGGGTCATTGATGAGCAAATTCTCTTTTATTGCAAAATTTTTTCAGTCTTTTGCTCGATCTATTTTCCTGGAGTTGAGATTTTAGGAAGCTTTTCACTTTGTTATAGTATTGATTGATAGATTTTAACGGTCTGCCATTTATCAAGAGTGGTTTTATTCCGGCGCTTATTAAAAGTTAATGTAGCTAGATTGTTTAATCCTATATCAATACTGGCACAACGATTTTTCTCTATTCGCAACTGTTTTTCACATTTCTCATAAATCACCTCAATTATATAATGGTTAAGTCTCGGGACGAGACGAACTTGTTTAAGAGTGTGAAGTAGGTACTAATGTTTTTAGATAAATCCCTGTTTTACTAGGATTAATAATTCCTTGTTTTAATGGTTTTTTGCTGATAGCTTGTGTCGTATAAACTACAAGATTTCTGCCTGTTATTTTTTTTTATATTTCGGAATACGAGGACGAGCATTAAACTTTGATGGGTTCTGTTTATAAACTTCATTCGCTGCTAAAAAACTCTTCGGTGTTTCTATCTAATATCATCAATATTTGTTGAGATACTCGATTCTGGAATTGCTTGATAATCTGATTGAGTAGATAGTGTACGCAGCAGGTCATAATAAGAAAGATAAGTCTTTTCAAATATAAAAGACTGACGAACTAAATAATTAGAATAGTTATAGAGATTTTTAAACAAGAAACACAGTCGGTCAATTTCAGGATAAAACCGATGATTTTTTGTATGGGATATGTCTCTCAACTAATCTCATAAATCAAGGGGTTAAAATTATATTAGGATTCGAGGATTTCGGAATTGTTCTGATTATTTGGTCTGAAACTCAAGTGCCAATTTCATTATACTATTAAACCTTTGGCCTTGGAGTTATTAAATTTTGTCAAATATTTAGTAGCTATGCTTGTATAAATCAACGAAGATATTTGACGTTACTTGACTATATATGACTATATTTATGTATAACTTTTATTATACATAAAATTAAACCTAAAAGACATATCCAGCCTAGATACTAAATATGTCTAAATATGTGAGATGGTTTTCTGCGCTGGCATTTACTTCGTATATCGGTACTTTGAGATTTTTCACACCGCAATTGCTTCAAACCCAGTAGTAGCAAGGGAAATAACTTGATTTGCTCAAAATAGCTGTTTGCCTAGCATAACCTGGTAAAACCTGTATATATCAATAAAACGGTTAATTCACGCTAAAAAGCTTATACAGTAGTAAGGTTTTTGACCTTATTTTTAACTTATTTTTTCCTAAAGTCCCGATATCAAACACTTTATTGTCAGAGTCTGTGGACTTATTCCCTACAGTACAGTTCAAACTTAAAGAATTTTGGTTTGATTTTTTTTAAATAACAATTTTTAGCCCAAGAAATTGTTGAGATTATTAAAAGTACCTGCGTAAGTTGTGCTTGGAATATCATAGCCTTTCAGATGTACTTTATACTGCTTGAATACTTGATGAACATTTGCTAGATTGGAAATATGCTTATAAGTGCCTTCTCCCAAAGCTATATCCATGCCAATTTCTTTCGTAGATGATTCAAGACGAAATGCTGCATTGACAGTATCTCCTAAAGCCGTATAATCAGAGCGTTCACTACTACCAGCATTACTTACCATTGCATAACCCGTATTTATTCCTGCTCCCACTCTCAGGGGAAAAGGCAAAGGATAGGTCTTACTTAATTCCTCTGTCACTTCATGTAAATCTTTCAGAGCCTGAAAAATACCTAGCATTTCTGTGATCCTGACTCCCTCAGCTCCATGAAACCAAACAGCCATAATTGCATCACCAATATACTTATCCACCCAACTGCCATTATTCCTAATAATATCTCCTGCTTGCCGAAACCAACTACCAATCACTTCAGATAATACCCTCTCATCAAGTTTTCTAGTCAGAACTGTAAAATCTCGGATATCCATCACCATCACTGAAATTAAGCGACGAACATGCAAGGTTGCTGTAAAGTCTTGAGAATCAATATCTATAGCGGATTCTATATCTATTTCTAGGTCAGGGCAACGAAATTCTAGTTCTGTTTGACCAAATAGTAGATCGTCCGCATCTTTTAAAGTAACAGGAATGCTAACACGACGGCCATTTACAAAAGAACCATTACGACTACCTAAATCGATCAGATAAAAATCTCCCGTATCCATCTGCTGTATCATAACATGGTTGCGGGATATCCATTTATCAGCTAGGACAAAGTATTATCTTTACTTCTACCAATAGTCCAACAATTATTTCCAACTAGAGGTAGGTAGCGATCGCCTGCTTCAGTG
>NZ_JAAHGT010001156.1 GCF_010672385.1 Okeania sp. SIO2F4 | reverse complement strand
TATAAAGACTTTAGCTTTTTTGGGGCCTTTAAAAAGTGCGCCTGTTTCAGTCTAAAACCCTCAAAAAGTTAGTATTTTAGGTAAGAGTTGGGCAGAAAAATCACTCTTAAAATTCTTACTCCTACCTCCTCGCTCGTTCCCATTTCTCCTGTCTCCTGTCTCCTGACTCCTGACTCCTACCCATACCATGCATACTTTTTCAGCAAATCCTAATTATTAATTATTCGGTAAAGTTACAGCCTTTGGTATATATCGGATTGGGGAGATGAGACAAGCCTACTTTTATATCCTGATTTGGTATAAGGCTTTGTTGAGCTTAACTTTGTTCTACCCAACCTAGATTTGTTAGATGTGTCAGTTCACGACCCAAAGATTTATAGCGGTTTTCACAAAGGTAGACTACAAAAACAAGAGAGGTATGTTTAAAGTTTTATAAGTTAGATACTTGATATTTGTATTCTATGTTAATGAAAAGCGCTCTAATTTTTCACTAGACATCTGGTCAAAAATAATTTAGGGAAGGTTCTATTCAACTTTCCCACAAAGGTTTGAAAACAGAAATATTTAATTTCACAATTAATTCTAAATTAGGTATTAAGTGGAAGTTCAAATAATAGTTAATACTATAGAATACAAGGCTCCAAACTATCCTCTAACTTACTACCATATTACTAATCAAATTCCCACACTTATTTATGGCAAATTTATACTTCTTACTTCCAGTAATTTAATTTATTATTTATCGTTAATTAAAGCAAAATTTATTACTCATAATATTGCCAATATTACTAACAATCATAGTTGGATAGATTATTTGAGTAAAATATTTTAAATCAGGGGTTTTCATGTCAACAATTTTAGCTTGGTCATCCCAAATTCTTAATTGTACTGCATCTTCTGCATAGGGTTGCTGAATAAATTCGGCTGCAGCATCACGAGAAAATACTCCACCTTGTAATTCTAAACTTCGTTGAGAAGCTGGTGATAAAGTTGTAAAATAGTTAGGTTTTGTTGCACAAAGATAACGTTTAGCTTCAACATGAAGGCGAATTGGTTCTGTTACAGCTTCTCCAAATAAATGTTTTAAATACTTTATACTACGATATTCATGATGGTCGTCAATACCTTTGTTTGCTGCATCTTCTCCTAGGTTGTGAACTAGATGTCCGAGGTCGTGAAATAAGCAAGCTACAATTAGTTCATTACTAGCTCTTGCTAGTTCTGCTAAAGTGGCACATTGGAGGGCGTGTTCTAGTTGACTAATAGGTTCTTGACCGTATTGAGAATGACCTTTGAAGGAGAGAATTTTGAGGATTGTCTGGATATCTGGTTTCATGTTTATTTTGTATTAGGGAGTTATTAAAAAAAATTAGTTCTTAGGAGTTGATTCAGCAAATTTATTGCTAATTTTTTGGGACGGCAAATCAAAATTATACCGTGATTTTTGGATTATTTTTTGCAGTTCATTTAGTGGTGCTATTTCTCCATCAAGTTAAACTTAAGCACCTACACAGAATTATTTACACAACCAATCTTTACAAAGTAAGGATTTCAACTCCTAAAATGTGTAATTTATTTTGTTTACCTGTTTAATAAAAGATAACAGCTATCAGTAAAATTCTGGTCTGGGTAAGAATTATTAAGTGCATTGTTAGAAAGAAACGGTATGGTTTGATTTGAATTGATAATTAATTTAACTATTACGCAACAGTTTTTAGATTTTAGATAAAACCGGCAGGATAGCAATCGCCCTACTGCTGGTTGATAATTAATTTAACTATTACGCAACAGTTTTTAGATTTTAGATAAAACCGGCAGGATAGCGATCGCCTTATTGCTGGTTGATAATTAATTTAACTATTACGCAACAGTTTTTAGATTTTAGATAAAACCGGCAGGGTAGCAATCGCCTTATTGCTGGTTGATAATTAATTTAACTATTACGCAACAGTTTTTAGATTTTAGATAAAACCGGCAGGGTAGCAATCGCCCTACTGCTGGTTGATAATTAATTTAACTATTACGCAACAGTTTTTAGATTTTAGATAAAACCGGCAGGGTAGCGATCGCCCTACTGCTGGTTGATAATTAATTTAACTATTACGCAACAGTTTTTAGATTTTAGATAAAACCGGCAGGGTAGCGATCGCCTTATTGCTGGTTGATAATTAATTTAACTATTACGCAACAGTTTTTAGATTTTAGATAAAGCCGGCAGGGTAGCGATCGCCCTAATGCTGGTCGATGATTAATTTAACTATTGCGCAACAGTTTTTAGATTTTAGATAAAGCCGGCAGGGTAGCGATCGCCCTAATGCTGGTCGATGATTAATTTAACTATTGCGCAACAGTTTTTAGATTTTAGATAAAACCGCAAGGGTAGCGATAGTGCTACACAGCGCTACACGTCTCATGTTGCGCAGCGAAACGCCTAATACCAAGCGTGAAAAAACAATGTTACGAATAGTAAGGGGGATAAAAAGATTTTACAGCAAATGCCCCTTTGATAGAGCGGTGCGACCCCGCGCCCTCCGGGTATCTCTTTCAGAGACGCTCCGCTCACGGCAGTTGCGTGACTGTCGCTTAACCCGCAAGGGCGCACTGCACTC
>NZ_JAAHGT010001155.1 GCF_010672385.1 Okeania sp. SIO2F4 | reverse complement strand
GTTGTGACTTGTACGGCGACTGTTAAAAATTAGTGGTTCAAAGTTACAACCTTGATTCGTTCGCCATCAATAGCTCCTATTGTTTATCATCACAAATTTTGAGGCATGAACCACTATTTATTCTTGATGCTGCGGGAGGAATTAAGCAGGAGTTAAATTCTACAGGTCCAGCAGTAGGAATGTTACCCGGTATGAATTTTAAAATTGAAGAAACTGTCTTAGAACCTGGAGAAATATTGTTAGGTTATACGGACGGCGTTCCCGAAGCTCGTAATAGTCAAGCTGAATTTTTCACTAATGAAAAATTACGCTTACTTTTAGAGAAAAAATTTACTTCAGCAGAAGCTTTGCTGGAAGAGGTATCTACCAGTGTTTTGAATCATACTGGTAGTGCTACCCAGTTTGATGATATTACTTTATTATCTGTACAGCGACATGTTTAATCTATAGCAATAAGTACCATTGTAGAGACATTTGTATGGAATGTCTCTACATTATTTTCGGTAAATCTTGAATCTTATTCTATAGTAATTGATTGAGGACCTTCACTTTTGCCATTATTTGCTTCTGTGCTAGAACCATTAGTGGAACTATAACCTGTCTGCTGCTCAAGCCAAGTTTTAACAGGGTCATCATTAAGATTTAGTCGAAGCATACCAGAGAAAAAACCACCGAAGAAGGCAACTGGCTGTTCGAGCAATTCTTTTACAATTGGGGTCAGTTCATCTAAGAACATGGAGTTTTTCCTCTCGCTAATACTACTAATACTATATTTCTAATCAATTGACATCCTCCCAAGGTTGCGCTTGATGGACAACGCGGGATTCCTAACCATTACTGATTAGTGCTTTCTGCTTCTCGCGCACCCGACCTCCTAGATTTACTCTCTTCAGGTCTAAAGGCGCGCTCCTAAAGACTTGCCAGCGCCGCCAAAGGGGGTCTCCCCCATGAACGACTGGCGCTGACACTCCTAGCCCAGCAGCCTAAAATATTTAAACAAAAAACTTTTTGTTGTATGTGTTGAGTTCAAGTATGGAGTGTTCCCAGTGACCATTCCTCTGCCCCGTTCGCGGAGCGTCTCCGAAGGACAATCTACCGATCTTTCTGCGGTGTTACCCAAAATTGGTAATCTTTGTCGGTTAACCTGTCTGTTCGTAGACGTCCAGGCAGGTCAGTAACCAACACCGATTATACCACAAGATTGATTGTTTTTCATCCATCCCCCCTAACCCCCCTTTCACGCGCTATGCTTTATAAACATCTTTCTTAACATAAAACGTAGACAAAAAAGAGAAGTTATGTATAAGTCATTTGAAAGGCTTTTTTCTTAGATTTGTGTATTGAATTAGACATAAAGAAGTGAGAAATGCACCCCAAGATTCTTATACCAATTCCCAAAAACATTGCTATACTTAGGTCGGACTTCAGTTATTAAGTAATTAATACAAGATGAATCACCATGCTTGCTAATAATAGCCCAGTTAATGTTTATTATTCTTATGTTTACTCCTCCCCACACTCCCCACACTTCCCCACATTTGGCAGGTATAGCATTCTTGAGCGAGAAATGGTATTACTCCCCCTCTTCCCCCTCTTCCCCCTCTCCCCACCCTCCCACAAGCTTTTCAGGAGTTCCTTATCAGGGATAGCTTTCACGCGGGGGGATGGAGAGCGCAGGTCTTCAAACAACGTTAAGATAAAATTATTCACTCGTATTATTACATACTCCCACACTAACCTTGCAGTACAGTGTGAGCTTCTCGATTCACAGTCCCGGTATCCCGTCGGACAGGTCTGTGCTTTTTAGTTTACTGTCTATTCATCTCACGCGCTTCTCACAGATTATGGAGTGAGGCTTCTCAACCCTCTAGTTAAGGTATTGATATCCTTAAAATTAAACTAATGAGCACCTAATTTTGTTGACACTACATATAGTATCTTTGCGTAAATCTTGTAATTATTAATTATTAGACATCTCTAGATAAAGAGGGAGTAGGGAGTAGGGAGAAATAATTGATGATTTATGTACGATAATTGATTTTATTTTTTATTATTGGAGATGTCTATTGATTATTTAGTAAACCCACATAGGTTAGGGGGCTTATGCAATACCTAAAACGACGATATACCAATAATTAACTTTTTTTATTCTGACCAAAAAATAAGGTCAATAGCCTTCCCTTTTAACGGTATGAAAAGAATAAACTTCAATATTTCAAGGCTCTAGCTTCATCGGTCGGTACTGTTAACTGATAAGTGATAAATAATAACTTATAACTGAAATTACCGAATAATTAAGGTTTAAAGCCTCTCACTCGCCGTGGAGAAACAAGCGGTCGGCAAGCGGAGCATGAGTAGGATGGGATGGCAAGGAAACCTCACCATATCCAATCTCCCAAGAGAGAAGAAAAAATTTTCATGATTAGTCAATCCTATCCGTTTTCAAGGAGAAGTAATAATTAATAATTAATTATTAATTGTTGAATTGAAGCCCTTCTGCTTTTTACTGTACTAGTACACATTGGCTTAAATAGCACACCCATTACACACTCTTTTAGACATTAATCTTAGCTCTATCCATTCTCTCATAATATGGGTATCTTATTTACGCCGTGC
>NZ_JAAHGT010001154.1 GCF_010672385.1 Okeania sp. SIO2F4 | reverse complement strand
TTTTTTTCTCTTTTTCTTTTTTTTTTTTTTATTGTTATGGCGATCACCGTTATCTACACTCTTTCCCTTCTCGTCGTTCTTGTGTTGGGGTTGGTGTTTCTGTCGGTGTTGGGGTTGGTGTTTCTGTTGGTGTTGGGGTTGGTGTTTCTGTCGGTGTTGGGGTTGGTGTTTCTGTCGGTGTTGGGGTTGGTGTTTCTGTCGGTGTTGGGGTTGGTGTTTCTGTTGGTGGTGGTAATGGCTGTAATGCTACAAAGTCACCATTATCATCAATGAAACCTCGTACAAGAACACCATTTATTTCCCTTGTAACTATTACAGTATTTGTAAGTACTCCTGCTATACCCATTCTTTAATTCTCCCTCTAAAAATTATCTTTAAATTTGTTTGCGATATTTATTGACAAATACTTTTTTTGGCGTTGCTTACATCAGGTATGAAACTGGTGAGTGAGTATTATATAGAAGTAAAAAAACTCTTTTAAGTACTAACTACTAACTACTGACTTAAAAATCATACAATCATTCAGCAACACCCTTTTTTTTATAGTAATAAAGTTGTTAATTTGTCATTAGTCCTAAATTTGACCAAAAATTACAATAGGTATTTATTCTGAATTGTCCAGTTAACCAATATGGGACGCAGAACTGTAGACCAAAGGTAAAAGTGGCCCTGTTTGTTCCTGTCCATTGACCGCCAAATCGCTGTGACAAAGGTAAATCCGATGTTCATTTGACCTATTAACTGAACTAGAGTGGCAATAAGTTACACGACTTAACAAATCTAGCAAAATTCGTCGCAATCTTTCCCGATCGGATTTTTGAGTATCTTCAATAGTCCAACAATTTCCTAACTGGCCTTGCAAAAATAATGGCGCTCCGTAGAGAGTGGCAGTACCTCCACTTAACCACAGAGGAGAGCCAACATCTAACCAAAACTGCCATCTATGACATTTGCGACTAGCTCGGTATTGGAAAATCGTCGCTAAAGTAACTGCGGGAGGTGAATGACCTATTGAACGGACTGGATATGGGTTAGCACTGACAACACCTCTGCGTAAAAACTGGATAAATTTTTCCACTGTGCTAGAAGATGAATCTTCCTCCATTGGGTCATCAGTTATAGCTTCTGTTACCTGAAGTTGAGAGTTTTGTTTTAGTCTGCGCTCTACTTCCCAATAGTGGGTTGCTGTTTCCATCAACTCTTGTAGCGCTGCTAACTGAGTATAAGAAAGATAACTAGAAATAAAAAATTTCTGAATTGCTCTATCTAGTAAAAAGATAGGGTTAGGCAGTTGACGTTCTTGCTGTTGCGTTCTTTGTTTTTCTATCCACTCTAAAATCTGATTATAAATACGAGTTGCTCGATACCCGACCCTATCCCATCGAGAAAAAGTTTGTATGGGTAGTAAGCGTGGATGTGTAATATCTGGATAAAAGCAATGATCTGCTAATAAACCTGCCCGCACTGGATCTATATCATTAGTCTTTTGTAAATTTTCCTGACCATCTATTTCTTTTTCCCCTGTAGTAATTGACCTTTGACTTAATACCACCAGCATTTCTGCCACAGCATCACGATCTACTAGACGACCCAAACCAGGATAAACTAAAGTTAAAATACTTAATAATGCTCGAATCATCGGATAGCTAATTAGAAGACGTTGTTCTTTAAGAGATTCCACAGCAATTCGATTCTTATTTAGAATTGAAATTAAACTATAACGAGCGATCGCATCTAAACCAGGAGCTATTATTGCCACTTCTTCAGGTTTTACTATACCCAAATTTATATCTTTAACGATCGCCTCTGCTGTTTCTCGTAATAAAGCTGCCCGCGATCTAGTTTGAATGGATTGAAAATAAGCTGGAAGTTGATAGATAGAAGTATTCAAGTAATTATCGACGACTAATTCGACAATAGGTTCCCCTATTTCTTGTGCTAAATTCTGAGCTGCGTCCAATGCTTCTATTTGACAGCGCTTCTGTAGTTGTGCTAGATATTCCGGGTCAGCACCCAAACCTAACCTAATACTACCATCAGGATTATAAGTGAAAACACCTGCAGAGCCATTATCTAACAGAAAGTCGAACAACTGACAAGTTATAGCTGGATATTCATCCACATCATCTGCCAACACAAAAGGATAGCGATGAATTAAATGTTGCTGATAGGTAGAATTTGGGAGTAGATACCGCCAGTACAACTCCGTAATTATTCCGTAAGTTAGCAAACCTGTTTGCCAACACCAATGTCGCCACTGTTGCAGTAATTCTACTATATTGGCATAGAAGCCCCCTATAGGAGTTGGTGACCCAGCCCCTACTTCCTCAAATCCCTGTTGTAAAATCATTCCGATTTCTTCTGTGGGCGTGCAACTGAAAGCAGCCAACTGAAATAAGTCCAGAGTTCGACGTATCATCCGCTCTAGACTTACTCCTGGCTGTTGTAGTTTCTCTATATGAGGACGCCACAATCTGCTAGCAAGTTCCTGTTCTGTTTCGGGGCGTAGTCGCAAAGGAAACTGCCCCCTTAAGTCCAAGGTTTGAATCAACAATGGCCGGAATAAGATTATGATTGCTTCGACCCGGCCGCTGCCTTTGCTGGTCGAGAAGCCGCTCTTCACCG
>NZ_JAAHGT010001153.1 GCF_010672385.1 Okeania sp. SIO2F4 | reverse complement strand
AGCTTTCAGCATTTAGCTATCAGCTAAAAATCCAAGGGTTTAAGTCCCCCACTATATTTGAAAAATTAGTGGTGCGCTTTTTTGGGGGTTTGAATCCCCTATTATGCACCGTGAAAAGCTGATTGCTGATTGCTGAGTGCTGACTGCTCCTTCAATGATTTATGTTCGATAATTGATTTTATTTTTGGGCATTGCTGAAATTAGGTATGAAATTCGTATCGGAGTAAGATTGATAGTAAGGAAAAAAGCTGTGCGTGACTACTAACTACTAACTACTAAAAATCATACAATAATTCAGCAACGCCTATTTTTGATTATTTATCTAATAGTTTTTTGTTTTAGTTATTAGGGATTAGGGAAGATAGATAGGAAGATAGACAACAAGCAAATAAAATATTTACCCCGTCAGTTTTAAAGATGCTTTCCATACAAAAAAAATTTTTGTTTATTCACATTCTTAAAACAGCAGGTAATTCAATTCAGAATGTTCTAAAGTATTACTCTGAAGATAAAATTGTTTGTCTTAACTCTTTGCAGGATGGTGTAGAAAGATTTGAAGTAAGAAATAAAAATTTTCCTAACATACATAAACATTCATCTTTACTTGACTACTATCAAGTTTTGTCACCTGATATTTTTCATTCTCTTTATAAATTTGCCGTTATTAGAAACCCTTGGGAAAGAAATCATTCTTTCTTTTTTCGCCACATCGTCAAACCCAAACTTGGAATAGAGACGAGTTTATTAATTTATTAGAAAAAGTACCAACAATGTTTGACTATCTAAATACTCATGGTTTACCGTCAAGCAAACCTGAAGTTAATTTTGTTATGCATTTTGAATCTCTTGAGAACGACTTTAGAAAAGTATCCCAAATATTAGAATTAGAAAACTGTCAGCTTCCTGTCCGTAATAAATCAAATCGAGAAGATTATTGGAAATATTACGATTCTGAATTAATTGATATGGTAGCAAATAAGTATGCAGCAGAGATTGAATATGCTGGATATTTTTTTTGTAAACCAATAAATAAATTTATTTGAGAACTCTACAAAATTTAGAAAAATTGAAATAGAACTAACTAATTTTTAGTAAACTCAAATTTCTGATTTTAATAACTTGTGGCAAAAGGCATTTCTGCTGAAAACAGAAAGTTTTTCTATTTTTATAGCAGTACGTTAATTAGTTAAGATATTAGATATTGGTAAATCCTATTTGCGGAGCATTGACCTAGAAAAAACTCACTCATATCATGTCCGTTGCGGAGCGTGTAAACAAGAGCGTTAATGTCTATAGGAAATTTAAGCCTTCTCTCCTAGATAACTAAAGCCTTCTTCCTTTGCCATAAATTCAGGATTTTTAAAAAATCCACTGGTCTTTTTAAAAAGTAGAGGTAGGTTTTCAATTGAGTAAAATCTCTAGAAAACCTACCACTAAATTTTTTGTAATTCCGAAGATACTAGAACTAATATTACTTGCTTGCTGCTTTAATGCATTGTTCTACTAATGGCGTTACTTGTTCAACATCTTTCCAACCAAGTATTTCTGTCACCTTTTTTTCTAGATTTTTGTAGCTTCTGAAAAATTCGGCTATTTCTTCTAGTTTATGAGGTGCTACATCTTTGAGAGATTTAACTTCAGTGTAGCGTGGGTCTTTATCTGGAACACAGAGAATTTTTTCATCCCTATCTCCTCCATCAATCATCTCTAACATTCCGATGGGTCTTGCTGCAATAACACATCCAGGAAATGTTGGCTCATCCATAATTACCATTCCATCAAGGGGGTCTCCATCATCTGCTAGGGTGTTAGGGACAAACCCATAATCGTAAGGATATTGTACGGAAGAATATAGTACGCGGTCAAGGGCAAAAGCTTGTAAATCTTTATCAAACTCGTACTTATTTTTACTTCCGCCAGGAATTTCTATCAGGACACTTATTAGTCCGGGTTTTGGTTGAGCTGGAATTAGCGATAAATCCACAAAATTTCTCCATTATTAACTAAAAAGAGTATATCAATAAGTTGAGAAGATCAGAAAATTGATTGACTGGAAACCTCCCTCCAACAGGTGACTAATATTTAGCCAAATATCAGAGAATTTTACTCCCCTCATTTTTCCCGTTTCACTATCGAGCGAAAGCCAAATTTATCTAACTCTAATTCTCAGGCAAACCAAGGGGGAAAATTTCCCAAACTTTCCCCAGAATTATTAGCTAAGGATAATTCATAAAAATTGAGTGTCGTGGAAAATTCCTGGCAACAGACGACTAAGATTTAGGCAAACTTTTGAGAATTTTATCTCCCTGATTTTTACCACCTAACTTTCCAGCAAAAGAGAAATTTCTCTGACGTCTAATTCTCAGGCAAACCAAGGGGGAAAATTTCCCAAACTTTCCCCAGAATTATTAGCTAAGGATAATTCATAAAAATTGAGTGTCGTGGAAAATTCCTGGCAACAGACGACTAAGATTTAGGCAAACTTTTGAGAATTTTATCTCCCTGATTTTTACCACCTAACTTTCCAGCAAAAGAGAAATTTCTCTGACGTCTAATTCTCAGACAAACCAAGTCGGAAAATTGCAGAGACTTTCCCCAGAATTATTAGCTAAGGATAATTCAGAAAAATT
>NZ_JAAHGT010001152.1 GCF_010672385.1 Okeania sp. SIO2F4 | reverse complement strand
TCAAATTTTTTCCTACCATCTCTCCTCGATGAAAAATTACCAATATTTTTATTGTCTCAAGCTTCGGGAAAAATTCGGCGCGCCGAAGGATTCTCAGAATTTTTCTTGAGAAATAATGGCAGAAATATTTTCATTTTTTGAAGCACCCAGAGAGATATGCTGGTTTTCCCAGAATCTTTCCTTCCCTTTCTCGGCAGTGAAAAATTACCAATATTTTTATTGTCTCAAGCTTCGGGAAAAATTCGGCGCGCCGAAGGATTCTCAGAGTTTTTCTCGAGAAATAATGGCAGAGATATTTTCATTTCCTAGAGCTAGCTGAAAAAAATCTCCCATCAAAGGATTTTCAGTTGCATCCTGAAAGAAGACGAGAGAGTAGAACTAATCCGAGGGGAAACTCTCAAACCTATTTAATTATCTATTTTGCCATTATATATACTGCCATCTGGCATAGTAGCACCTTCTAGATTTGCACCAGTAAAATCAGCACCTTGAATATTTGCTCCTGTAAGGTTGGCATTTTTGAGATTTACTCCGCTCAAATCGGCATTTTCCAGATTAGCATTTTTAAGGTTAGCTTCTTCTAGGTCAATATTAGTTCCCGGATAATTTATATTAAAGTCAGCATTGGCTAAATTAGCGCCTTCAAAATTAGCTCTTCGTAAATTAACTGTTGCAGCAAAACGTGTGTTTTGTAAATTAGCACCTTGTAAGTAAGTATTTTCTAAAGTTGCATGCTCAAACCAAGCATTTTTTAGATTAACATTTTTCAAATTTGCACCAGAAAGTATGGTGTTATAAACAACAGATTTTTCTAAATCGGCATCCTCAAAATCAATATTTTCTAACTTTGCTGTTGATAAGAAAGCATCAGACAACTTAGCCTTTTTTAAATTCAAACCCTGATATTTGTTATTAACAATTTGCCAAACTAGACGTGCTTTAGGGGTTAGTATTGTTTGTTTATTAATGGATGTACCTTTGATAGTTGACTGTACTATATTAGTATTTTTTAAGTTGGTATTTTGTAAATTAGCATCTAGCAAAAATGCTGCTAATAAATTAGCATTGTCTAGTTTTGTACCTTCTAAATTCGCATTTTCTAACCTAGCTGATTGTAGATTTGCACCTTCTAAATTTGCACCTTTTAGATTTGCATAGTCTAGAAATACATTTTTTAGATTCGCACCTTTTAGATTTGCATTTTCTAGATTTGCACCTTTTAGGTCTGCATATTCTAGGTTCACATTTTTAAGGTCACACCCTCCACATTCCCTTGTACTCTGAATACGCTCAATTGGCGAAAGAGTCATATTCATCTGCGTTTGATTATCCAAGTTTATACTTCCTAGACTACCAACCAACGAGATAATAGTTTTTCCAGCCAAAATACCAACAATTGCTGCAATTCCCAAAACACCAACAAATTTTTTCTTATCCTTAAGTATCCTCTTACCAATAGGAAATATTTCCCCATTTTCCACAACACCAGCAACTTTTTTATTATCTTTAATTTCTACCCTACGAGTAGCAAATATTTCTCCCTGTTCCGCAACACCAATAACTTCTTGATTAACCTGAACTTCATCCTCCCGAAAAGTAAATCTTTCCCTACCTAGAACAACAGGAATTTCTCCATCAACAAATTTTTTATCAACTCTAGCTTTCTCCTCCCGAAAAGCAAAAATTTCCTCACCCTCAACAACAGGAATTTCCTTTAATTCCCGCAAAGCCAAAACAGCATTTTCATAACGCCTTTTCGGATGAATTTCCACCATTTTTGTCAACCACTTAGTAAAACGCCAATGTAAATTAGGAACAAAATATTCAAACTTAAACCGATAATCTTCATCCAATAACTTATCAACTTCTACACTTATAGTTCCCGTCAATAAACAAATTAAAGTCGCTCCTAAACTATATAAATCAGAAGCATTACTCAAAGGTCGATTAAACATTTCCTCCGGTGGCATAAATCCTGGAGTTCCTGCCGCAATACTACTCAAAGCTAACTCCCCACCTCGCAATTTTGCTAAACCAAAATCTACTAAATAAACCTGCAAATTTTCATTTACTAAAATATTCTCTGGTTTAATATCCCGATGAATTATTGGAGGTTGAAAATTTTGCAGATATACCAAAATTTCCAAAACTGAAATAGCAATTTGTTTCACTTCTTCAGGAGTAAAAATATGTCTTTCCGCCAAACATGGAGCGTGAATATATTCTGTTACTAAACAAAAACCAGACTCAGTTTCAAAAGATTCTAAATAACAAGGAATCTGAGAATGTTTTAATTGTTTGAGAGCCGAAATTTCTCGTTGATAAGCTTTAAAAGCAGACCAACTTCCATCAGCAAGAGCAAATCTAAATTCTTTAATCGCAACCTGTCTATTTGAAGTGATAGATTTTGCTAAATAAGTAATTCGCCCACTTTGTAAATTACGCCCTAATTCTTTACTAATTTGATAGCCGTAGTTAGTAAAATCTGGATATTTGTTCATCTTAGTAAATTGTTATAGCTAGACTAACTCTAAGTAACTCTTGTAAAGCTTGAATGTTTTTTTGCTTTTCTTATAATTATACAGTCAAGCTTTGATAGCTGATGTAGATCGAGCTACCCTAACCACCTAATA
>NZ_JAAHGT010001151.1 GCF_010672385.1 Okeania sp. SIO2F4 | reverse complement strand
TCATTCATGTCGCCCAGCATTTCATGTCGGCGACAGCCGAAAACATTAACAGCTCTTTGAGCAATTGTTAAAATCCCCTGCAACCCCAAGCATAGGATTGTTGAGTTGGGGTTGAAATCCCCTTCTAAAATGCGCGAAAAATAATCTTGCTGAGTGCTGAGTGCTAACCGCTTTTTTAATATAAAATTGTAGGTTAAATCAAGTAACCTTCCAATCCCAAAAACATTATATGAAACACCAAAAAAAACGACCCAGTAAACTAATAGAAATAGGAGGAATATTATTATGGGCGATCGCCTTAACTAGCTGCAGCACCCAACGCTACACTCTCACCCTCTCCAGTGGTGCCAACGGTGGAGCTTACGAACGCATGGGCAGACAAATAGTAAATTCGGCTCGCGAAGTTGGGAAAATGTCTATCCACAGCAACTATAATTCCGAAGGTTCACAGGAAAACCTACAACGTCTGCTCAATAAAGAAACAGACCTTGCTCTAGTTCAATTAGACGTAGCTAGTGAAGCAATGAAAACTGGAAAAGTACAAGCAATAGCTGTTCTTGCTAATGAATATTTACACCTCATTACACCATCTAACTCAGAAATCAAAACTTTTAGCGATCTTGAAGGAAAAAGAGTAGCCTTTGGTACCCCTGGCAGTGGCATTTACTTCACTGCCCAACGACTATTTAGTGCTACCAATTTAAAAATTATTGAACAACAACTTGATTTCAGACAAGGATTTAATAAACTTAAACGACAAGAAATAGATGCTTTAGTTTATGTAGGTCCGTTAGGAGGCAGTAAAAAAGTGAAAGCTCAACTAACAACACCTCCTACCCTGAAGTTAGTTCCAATGGCAACTTCTTTTATTAACTACTTAAGCATTCAATTTCCCGAATCATACCAAAGTGCAACCTTTCCCAAGGGGAGCTATATGCCTCTACAACCCCTACCCCAAGAAGACTTACCCACCATTTCTACTGCTGCCGCTTTAGTAACTCGCCCCGATGTCAGCAAAGAAAAAATTGCTCTTTTAACTTGGTCGATCATCTCATCCTCTCGGCAATACTCATTATTTTACCCAGAACTTGCTAACGGCAATACTCGCTCTTTATTACGCAGTGGGTTGCTATATCTCCATCCTGGTTCCCTACAAGCATTTAACGAAGGCGATCCCAGAAAAATTTGGATGCGCTACTTTGAGGAAAATCAAGACTTACAAGCTGGTGTTATTATTGTTATCTTTACAGGTCTCATCGGCTTTTTACTGCGAGTGTGGCGTCAGAAACGATGTAGAAAGTTGATTAAAAATAACCGTTTAGCTCTTAGTGAAATTAGTTTTTATGTAGAAACAAATCCTGTTCAAGCTCTGAAAGAAGTGGAAGAATTAAGACAGCAACATCGGTTAATGTTAATAGAAGGAAATTTGCCTAGAGAAGCTTATGAAAAGTTAGAAGATATGACACAAATTATGGCTGAACGATGCCGAAATTTGCAAAAAAAACAACGTCAACAAGATATTCAAGATACAATAGAATTGATTGATGAGTGGCAAAATTTATCAGAAGTATGCCAAGAAAAAATCAAGAATAAACTGAAACAATCAGAGAGTAAATATAGAGAAATGTTATTATCAAATCAAATCGATCTTCAGACTTACATTCACCTCACCCAACTTATTAGTTATTATGTCAACTTAAATCATCATAATCCTCATCATCAGACTGGCAATAATAATCTTCCTGTTACCTAGGAATACCATTTATCGACTCAATATTTTGGCTAATTGTTAACACTAAGTATCTCTAATGGACTTGGACAAAATAGAAGCAGAAAACGACCTTAAATGTAGACATGGAAAGGTTTTTACCTCAAAAAGGTATAAATTTTTAATTACCAAGGGTTTTAGCCATTTTGGGTGATGGTATCAACATAATTCGTTTGTCTAGACTAAACTTTTAACTTTTTTTGTTCCATAAAATCTCGAAGTACCATTAATACTCATTATACCGGGTTTGTCACGGTGGCCACTCGTTGGGTGATTGAACATTCCAATGCTTGCATGGAAAGATCTAAGAGTTTAGTTAAAAACTCTGAGCAGACAGTTACTCATGGGACTGCCAAGCTCAATCTATGTTTTATCCGACTCATGCTTAAGCATGAGAATGATCCTATAGATATCAAATTTGCTCTATAAGACAATACGAGTTATGTAATCTGAAGAGCTACTCTAATGGTTCCATACTATACGAGTTTTGGTCTTATCTGAACTGTATTGCTCTATATAACCCATTTGGGATCTATTTAAAAATAGATAAATAGACATCTCCAGAAAAGAGGGAACAGGGAACACTTAACTGGGAACAGGGAATAGGAATTGATAATTTCTGGATAATAATTGACTTTACTTTTTATTTTTGGAGATGTCTAATAGATAAATAGAGGGGGACATAGAGAGATGGACAGGTGGGGAGATAGTGAGATAGGGAGATAGGGAGATAGGGAGATGGTGAATATATCTATTTTTCTACCTTTTTCCCCTATTCTATTTCTGGCGTTGCTGAAACCTTGGGATGAATCTTTCACCCCCCACACCCCCCACACTCCCCACACCCCCCACACCCAGGTCGGAATAGCGTCGTGACGGGAA
>NZ_JAAHGT010001150.1 GCF_010672385.1 Okeania sp. SIO2F4 | reverse complement strand
AGGGGTTGATCCTGATTCTGTCTAATATCAAACCCGTTGTAAGCTTACATCAAGTCCTCAAGTCCAGGTCTAGTAGTGGACTGTTTAAGCTAAAACTGTGCATTAGATTTTTGCCTATAATTCTTGTTCTGGCAAGGTTTGACCCTTTTTTACTAATGCACCATTTAAGATGAAACAATCCAGTAAGGTGCGTATTTATTTTGGGGCGGGTTTATATTTAGTTAATGCTTAAACTCCTTAATTTAACGTGAAACCCGCCCCTACTATTGCAACATTTTAGGTGTGTCAGGCCAGTAGTATCTGCCAAGTGATTAGAGAAAAAGGCGATCGCCCTTTTTTTTCTAGCTTTCCAAATATCAACAAAACAAATTTGATTCAGCTAGTTCCACTTCTTGCTGCTAAGTAGTTCAATAATTAATAGAGTTGTCGCTAAATAGAGGGGAAAAATCGCTCAAACCTAGACAGAGCAAAAATTCCAGGTGTTTTTACTCGGAAAGACTTATAATCCTTACAGGACAAGGCTTTCGGAATTTTTTAAGCTTATAAAGCGACAAGTCTAATAATTATAGCGGTTTTCACAAAGGTAGACTACGAAAATTCTTCCTTCTTCCTTCTTCCTTCTTCCTTTCAACCCAAATCTCTGTACTCTATATTAATGAAAATTGCTATAATAATTAGCTCTTCTGTAATAGAAGGATTGTCTAAAAGGATTTTTTTTCTCCATAAATGGAGAGGCTTTATACCTGAATTTTTCGGTAAGCATAAATAAACGCAAAGTAATAAAAAGTTTTTGTTTGTAGTAATGCTTGAACAATATCTATCTTAAGGACTAAAGTCCTACTACAAGCTTTAATTATAATTATTCAACATTACTTAGACTCAATACTACTTAATATCTCTAGAAATTCTTTGATAACTAAATCCGGTTCTAGAAAACACCTCAGATCGTCGTAATGTTTAATAATATCAATATTAGTATTTTGTAATAAGCGATCGCTATTTTTTTCTGTCTGACTACCTACCCCATTATTTAATCCTTTTTCTGTCTCATCAATTTCTATAATTCCTAGTTTTCCTGCATAGTAAATTACAAAATTAGGCTGCAAATTACACTTACCTTCTGGAGCGGTCAATCTAATATTTGGGTTCACAAAAAAAGTCACACCTATACTGTCTAAAGCTTCAGCCATTTTTGTTTCAGCTTCTTGTAGTAAAGACTGAGAATGTTTAGAAAATCGTGAGTTGTTATGATTATTTTCTGATTCTGGAGTAGTAATTATTCTGTCTTGATTTTCTTGTTCTTCAGCAGTCCTGAATTTATCTGTATATAATTGACTGCATTGAGATTTTGCTTTATTTTTAGCACCACAACTAAAGTTCATCTCAAAAACATTACGATTAAAAGTAATATGCTGTCGCCTCAGATGGCGATTAATTACTGACTTTAGATTACCTTTTTTTACCTTTTCACCAAAAGCCAATTATAGACATTTCCAAAGTTTAGATGCCGTGGATTTAATATATTCATATTCATAACCATAAACCTTTGCTATCTCCTGATAAGAACATCTCCCCTGCCAACATTCCCGGAAGATAATCTCTTGTACATCTGTAAAATTACTGTCTTCATCTAAGACAAACTCTACTATATCCAAGGCATCACTTACATTCATTGTTCCACTTTTTTGCCCAAATAATATTTAACAAAAAGGCTGTTATTTCCCAATTAATAAAAATATAAACTGGTTACTTTTTGACACTTTTTATCACTGACAAATCCTCTCTAAGACAAATATCATAACTATTGATAACTCAACCAATTTTTATCAACTTTTTAAGCGTAAAAAACTCATCAATTACTCAGAGGAATTTACCATGTTTATGCCAGGCGATATTAATAATTTAAGTGATTTAACGGGTGTTAATTCAGAAACAACAAATACAATTATACCAGAAATAGAGATTAATGATCCATTAATATTTACTCCTAGTGCCGAATCATTTTCTGTGCCAATTACACAGCTAAATAGTTTAGATAATATAATTCTACCTGAAAATTTACCAATTTATGAACCAACAGTAAATATTTCTACAGATGAATTGCTAGATACTTTGACTGGCGAGGCGATCGTACAGGTGATTAATCAAGCCGTAATTGAAGGCAATCAATATTTACAGGAATTTGCAGCAAACCCAGAATTTGAGGCAAACATGGATTTGGCCTTTGGGGAAAATTGGGACAAACAAGCCAATATTAGTCTGCCAGCGATCAGGGTTATTTCATCTGCTGAGATTAATGGAGCCAATGGTGCATTTGCTGAAGCAACCGATACTGTTTATCTATCTAAGGAATTTTTAGCCCAAAACTTGGAGAATATTGGGGAAGTAACGGATGTTTGGTTAGAGGAATTTGGACATTATATTGATTCGCAGATAAATATTGTTGATACCCAGGGGGATGAAGGAGCAATTTTTAGTGCCGTGGTGCAAGGGAAAGATTTGAGTGAGGCAGATCTCACGGGGTTACAAGCTAGTTGAAAGCTATATATAGAGACGAATTTGCGTTCGGGAACTGAAGAATACTTCAACTAAAATCAAACTCTTATTGAGAATGAATGAGGTGTAGTGCGTTAGAAGAGCTAACGCACTACA
>NZ_JAAHGT010000115.1 GCF_010672385.1 Okeania sp. SIO2F4 | reverse complement strand
CACCAAGATTCAGAATATGTCGGCAGTGGTATTGATACGCTGTGGTATTTAGTTGTAGGTGAGGAGAATTAAGACAATGAGGCAGTCTTTAATTAATTGATAATTGATAATTACCTCAAGGAAAACCGTGAGGGAATTGAATATAAGGAAATATCCTAGCACTTTTTTTCTCTTGAAATAGAAGGCTTTATACCTTTATTTTTCGGTAAAAATTCAATAGTTAGACAGTAGGAGTATTCTGCTCCCTTTATCAATCAAAAATTCATTAGTTGTTTTAAAAATCAACTATATCGCTATAGTTGCCCTAAAAATCAACTATCTCTTTTAGATATTTCTTTCAACTAATACCTAATACCAAGTAGATGTAGATATAGATATAGGTATTTTCCTAATGCTGCACAAACATTTTGCACAGCAAAAGACAGTCGCTATAATTCGCGCTATAGATCAATTTTTGTATTGCTCCACTAAATCAATCATCAATCTTCCAACTCCCGACTAGCTATTCCCCATCCAATTCTGCCAACCAATTAGACAAATCCTCCAAACTGTTAAAACTTAAAATTGCTCCTCCTAAATCTCCTAACTTTTCCATAGATAACTGTTGAATATTTTATCGAATTATTTGAGTTATTTCTCCTGAAAACCTTCTTTCAAGTTGACCTAATATTAATCTCTGCATTGACAACTTACCAATTTCTAATCCTTCTTGCCTTCCCTCCTGTCGAGCTAAGATAATTTCACCTGTACGGTCTTCCAAAAACATTTCTCGCTTATGTACTTCTTCTAATTCTTTTCTAGATAAATTTGCTGCACTTGCTCTATTAAAAGCTTTTTCTATCTCTTCAAATTCTGCCAAAGTATTAGGAATTACTTCTAAACTTGGAGCTTCCTTAATAAAATAAATCCATTTATCTGTGATGGTTTCTAACTCTTCTAATTTTTTGGGAAATTTTGGTAATTCCACAAATATCATTGCTACTTCTTCATCTACATAGTCAAATAATTGCTCTTTCTCCTTAAACACAAAATGACTAATATATTGTGGTTTTTCCTCAAACATTTCAAAATCTGTAATCGTCAAAGCAATTACTGGTTTTAATTTTCGGTATCCTTCTCCAGTTTTTAATTGATTTCCATAGGTTTTACAAAGATTATAAACTACTCGCTTTTCAAAAGCCGGAACATTTAACACCTGCATTTCAATAATCACATTCGAGCCGTCATTTAATACAGCTCTAACATCTAGATAACTATCTTTTAAATCTACTGTATCTCCAGGATTATAGGGGTCAATTATTTCCAAGTCTTGAATAATAGACTTACCATAATATATCAAGGCATTTAAGAAACTAATCAAAATATCTTTACCCTCAGTTGAATCAAAGATTTTTTTGAAAGCAAAATCAGTCTTAGGACTAATAAATCTCATTTTTTTACTATGTTTATTAACTCTATTTATTTGAATAACAGTTTATAAAATTAAATTATAATATAGCAATCCAAAATAGGTTTTGAAAACTTTTATGATAGTCAATTTGAACTGAAAGTCTCTGAAATTATGACTACTGAATTCTCAACTCCTTTCTTTCTCCTGACTCCTGACTCCTGACTCCTGACTCCTCAAATCCTTACTTTTCTCTTGCACCAATATTGCAGCATCAACCGCCGACAACCCAGAAATATCAAGTTTATAAATAGTACCACTCCTTTTCTCCAAATCATAAATATAGGTTTTATCGTAATAGTGCAGAATTAAATCTGAAGCTGCTACTAAATTTCCTTCCTTGAGAAAATTAATCGTTTCTTTCGCTCGTACACCTCCCAACCTTTTGCGAATACGTTCGGTAGCAGCAATCAAATCATTAATATCCGCTTCTCCATATATTTCTACCAAAAAGGCAACTCTTTCCTGACGACTGCGACTTATTTCTATCACTGTCGCTTTTTCCATTTGTGCAAAAATCTCTTGGGGAATACGACACATACCAATGAGTTTACTCTCAGCCTCGATCCATAGAGGTTTACTCCGGTCAAACTTTGCCCATTCCATCGCTACAAGATTCCAAAATTGTTCATTAGTAGGTTGAGGTGACAAACCCAAAGCACCAAAACTACTACCTCTATGGTTAGCAATACCTTCCAAATCTAACACTTGTTCCCCCATATTTCTCAAAGCACACAATATCTCTGTTTTGCCACTACCAGTCATTCCACCGAGAACAATAATTTTCTGGGGAACTGAAAATAGAGAAAGCGCCCAACGCCGAAACCCCTTATAACCGCCGATGAGTAGAGCAACATTAAATCCAGCAGTTTCCAATAACCAACCAACAGAAGCACTACGCATTCCACCCCGCCAACAGTGAATTCTAACTTGACGGTCTGGAGCTAAAATTTTCGCATGGGCAACAAAATTACCTAATTTCGGACCAGCGATCGCTAAACCTAGCTCTACAGCTTCATCTTTGCCTTTTTGTTTATAACAAGTTCCGACTAGGGCACGTTCTTCATTATTAAATAGAGGGAAACTAACAGCTCCAGGAATATGACCTTGAGCATATTCGGCAGGACTACGAACATCCAGAATAATTCCCGGTGCTTGGAAAAATGGGTCAGGTTTGAGAGATTTTGGCATATTAGCAAGAAAGAAGGAAAAAGAAGTTCAATAATTAATAATTACCTCTTCTGTAATAAAAGGATTGCTTAAAAGGAATTTTTAAACCTTGATTTTCCCCTAAAATTAGAGGGTTTGGTGACCAAAACCCTGCAGAAGACTAGCTATATTTTAGTCAATATTTGAGGATAATTTTTTAGCAGGCGATAGTTATTTCAGGGCTGACGCAGAGACGCTATATATAGTGTTAAAAAACTATAGCGCTATATATATGTAGCCTTTAGTACAGAAAAATGCGTAAGTCCTGTATTTATAGCAATCCGCATTTATGTTGTAATATTTTATTGTAGTAGCGCGTCCAGACTAAAGTTGTAGGTAAAACCTCCCCCCTCTCCTTGCAGGAGAGGTCTTCATTGACTCCCTCTTTACCGAAAAATAAAGGTATAAAGCCTCTCACTCGCTGTGGAGAAAAAAGTGCTCTTGAATTTCCTTATATTCAATTGGTGTAACGGTTAAAACCTTCTTGTAATTATCAAGTTCGCCATTATCAATTATCAATTAATGAACCACATTTTCAAGCTAGACGAGGTAGTAGGGGTTTGGTCTCCAAACCAACGTGAAAATGGGATTTAGGAATTAGGATTTATTAACTTCCATATTTCTTGGATAGAAGCATTTCAGTGCAATACTCCTAGGCAAAAATTATGGATCTTATTTAATTCTCATTCCTGAGTATAAAATTATATCATGTTTATTCTGGGAGAGTATTATGACTGCAGGCCAACAATTACGTCAAATATTGGAACAACCAGGAACTTTGGTACTGCCTGGGGTTTATGATTGTATTGGAGCAAAAATTGTGGAACAGATAGGATTTTCTGCTGTCTTTACCAGTGGGTTTGGCATTTCTGGTTCCACTCTTGGTCGCCCTGATTATGGTTTTGTGACTGCTACAGAAATGCTCTATTCTGTGAGGCGTATTACTGAGTCGGTGAATATTCCTTTGGTAGCTGATATTGATACTGGATATGGCAACCCGTTAAATGTGATTAGAACTGTGAGTGATATTGTGAATATGGGGGTTGCCGGAATTATTTTGGAAGACCAAGAATGGCCGAAAAAGTGCGGTCATTTTGAGGGTAAGCGGGTTATTCCAATGGCGGAACATGTGGAGAAAATTAAAGCAGCGGTTCATGCTAGGGGTAATAGTGGTTTAGTGATTATTGCTCGGACTGATGCTCGTGCGCCATTGGGTTTGAATGAAGCTATTAAAAGAAGTCGTGCTTGTGCTGAAGCTGGTGCAGATATAGTTTTTATTGAAGCACCTCAGTCAGTGCAAGATTTGCAGGCGATCGCTAATGCTTTTGAGGATGTATATTTATTTGCAAATATGATTGAGGGTGGAAAAACTCCTGTTTTGTCTGGTCAGGAGTTAGCAGAAATGGGTTTTAAAATAGTAGTTTATCCTTTATCTGGATTGTTTTCTGCAACTAAAGCAATGATAAATTGTTATCGTCAATTATTTGAAAATGGAACTACAGCAGGGTTAACAGATCTTGTTTCTTTCCCAGATTTTGAAGAGATTATTGAAGTACCTAAATATCGAGAGTTGGAACAAAAGTTTTCAGTTGATTAGATTAGATTTATTGCCGAAGGAAATCAAAAATTAAAGAAGCACTCAGCGATCAGCAAAATTAATTATTTTTTTAAACCCTAGTTCTAAAAGCTGATAGCTAGTTAATCAATACCAGGAACTTTTTGATAGATTAATTAAATCTGGCAATTAAAATTTATACTAGTAAAATTTACTTCTTCTCCCCTGCTATAAGTTTGAGAAATCCAAATTTATTGTTCGTTTTTCCGAAAACATTCTATACTCATCTGAGACTGACTAACTAATACATATTCAGGGCTTACGCAAAGACACTAAAGACACTATATATAGTGTCTTTGCCTAAGTCCTGATATTCTTGTAAACTTGTAGCAGTTTGATAATTAGCAAATTTGCCTCCTCTATCAAAGCTAGCTGTGCTTGGAGACAAAATTTCTATGATTAAACAGGGATAAAGAATAAAGTCTTCATTTGAACTTAAATCCCCTTCATCACAAGTTACTGCCACATCAGGATAATAATAAAAGTTAGCAACTTCAAGTCAAACTTTAATAAGTGTCTTTATCTTTAATAGAATAGTTTTTACCATCTAGATGTATGTAGAAAATCTTTTTCCAATAATCTAAAAAGAATAAGTTGGTTCGACTATGACTATTTTTCCCAAGAAAGAAATCTGAGCCAACGGTATTTGTAGGAAGTGCTACAGCAAATAAAATGGCATTTAATGGGGACAATAAATATACAGAAATTGCATTGCCAGCAACGACAATGGAAATGCTTGGGGAGTACAGTCTATATTATTTGATTAAGTCAATGGTCTTAGCTTGAGAAATTTTACTACGTTATTATCTAGGATAACTATCTTAATTATAGCGCTTTATTACTTAAATTGTCAACTTAAAAGAATTGCAGATGATTATCAGATTGAAATTAATTCTAGAGTATAAAATTACATATAATATTCTAGGTTTACTTATGAGTAAAAATATTTGTATGAATTATACATGAACATCATTAGCTGACTATTTTTTAATTAATGTAGCTAATGTTACGAAAAATACTTTTCTGATAAGTACAATTGATTTACATATAATTAATTATATACCCCAAAACTATAGCGCTATAGTAATAATGACTTATATTGGAACCAAAGAAGCTGCTTTTTTATTAGGTATTTGTTGTCAGCGAGTCAGATATTTACTTCATCAAGGTAGAATCAAAGGTGCTTACAAGGATAAGAAAAGAGGATTTTGGCAAATCCCTCTTTATGGAAAAAGACAAATGCCTATTGTTAAACCAGGTAAAAGAGGTCCTAAAGGTGTCTGGTGTCATCACAGGCGCGAGAATCCGACCAAGATTCATGTCAATCAACATTTCATTAAAGCAAATGGCAAGAGGATTAAAGAAGATCCTCTTATGACTCCCGATCAATTGATACCAGTAGTTACCTTGAAGCAGACAAATCGTAATGATATGGGTTATCAGATGATTCTTGATGGTCCGTGTCGTATAGTTTATAAGCCTTATGAACCCTTGCCTTGTGGCGCACATTTGTGGATTGAGACTCACAAGCCAGTGCAGTTTGTGGATACTCAGTTTAATCCTTGTACCGCAAGGCGACCGTACAAAGATATATGTTGATATGCAAATATTAATTCCAGCATTATTTCTAACTGTCTGCTTTTGTCTCGGCGCTCTTCCTCTAACTAATCTAATAGTTAAAAATCTGGCAAATATCGACCTAACAAAAGTTGGTACAGGTAATATTAGTGTGGCAGCCGCATTTGTTCACGCACCGAAACCTGTGGCAATAGTCGCGGTATTGGCAGAAATTAGTAGAGGTATTGCTCCAATTTTAGCAGCAAAATTATTATTTCCAGAAATTCCTACTTGGCAATTATTAGGATTAATATTTTTAGTGGCAGGTAGATATTTCATTGCTCAAGGTGGTGGTGTTACTAATGCTAGTTGGGCAATTTTAGTTTATTCTCCTGTTGTTGCATTGGCTTCGGGAATAACTGGTTTTTTAATATTAGTAATAGGTAAACAAATCTTTCTTCGAAAAAATAAAAATATTCGCCAGTGGTCTGCTCGTTTGGGATGTCTCAGTAGTTTTTTCTGGGTTTTATTATTTCGCCAGGAACCATCTTTCTCAGAATTGTTGGCTATGGCGGGATTAGTCATTTTCTTAGTAGTAATAAATTTTCGCCAAAGTGATGATATGGCTTTACACAAACAACCTATATTTTCTCTCGATGGTCAACTTGACCCGAAAATTTGTGGAGAAAAAGCAGCCAGATTAGCTCTACTCAAAAAAGCTGGTTTTAATGTTCCTGATGGTTTTGTTTTACCTGCAATTGAAAATGGAAATAGGGAATTGGTTATCGGGAGTGAGGTGAAAAAATCGATTTCTGATTCTCGACTCTCGGCTGCCTTTTTCTCAGTAGATAAAATTTTGGATAAATTAAATGAAATGTCTTGGAGTTTTCCCCTAATTGTTCGTTCTTCAGCAGTAGGGGAAGATAGCGATAATAGTTCGGCTGCCGGACAATATGAAACTATTTTTCCTGTGAGAAATGAAACGGAATTATTAGAGGCAATTAATATCTGTCGTCAATCTTATTGGTTGCCAGATGCTGTTGCTTATCGGCGACAAAGAGAAATTCCTGATGCAGAAATGGCGGTATTGATTCAGCCTTATATTATGAGTCAATTTGCCGGAGTAATGTTTACCCGTAATCCTTTGGATGGTGGTGGGAAAATAATTATTGAAGCTCTGCGTGGAGGTGCAGAAAAAGTTGTGGGTGGGCAGTTTACTCCTGTACATTTAGAAGTTGATAAAAATAGATTTCAGGAAGGTAAAAATTCCACGGGAAAAGGTAAAGGTGATGATTCTGTTGATGAATCTTTTGGTTTAGAAAGTCAGAATATTTTGCCTCCAGAAATTACTCAAGAATTGGTAAATGAAGGAGAGGCAAAAGTAAAAGGTAAAAGTGATGATTCTGTTGAGAAATCTTTTGGTTTAGAAAGTCAGGAGATTTTGCCTCCAGAAATTATTCAAGAATATTTTGGTTTAGAAAATCAGGAGATTTTACCTCCAGAAATTATTCAAGAGGGGGAGGCAAAAGTTAAAGGTAAAGGTGATGGTTCTGTTGAGAAATCTTTTGGTTTAGAAAGTCAGAATATTTTGCCTCCAGAAATTACTCAAGAATTGGTAAATGAAGGAGAGGCAAAAGTAAAAGGTAAAAGTGATGATTCCGTTGAGAAATCTTTTGGTTTAGAAAGTCAGGAAATTTTACCTCCAGAAATTACTCAAGAATCGGTAAATGAAGGGGAAGCAAAAGTAAAAGGTAAAAGTGATGAATCTTTTGGTTTAGAAAGTCAGGAGATTTTGCCTCCAGAAATTACTCAAGAATTGGTAAATCAAGCAGAGGCAATAGAAGGATTTTTTCATGGTTTACCTCAAGATATTGAATGGTGTTGGGATGGGGAAAAAATTTGGATTTTGCAAAGTCGCCCGATTACTAATTTGAGACCTATCTGGACACGAACTATTGCAGCAGAAGTAATTCCAGGGGCAATTCATCCTTTAACTTGGTCGATAAATCGTCCTCTGACTTGTGGAGTTTGGGGAGAAATTTTTACTATTGTTTTGAGGGAAAAGGTAGCAAAGTTAGATTTTACAAAAACGGCAACTTTACTCGGTTCCCATGCTTATTTTAATGCTACTCTGTTAGGGGAAATTTTTAGAATGATGGGATTGCCGGAGCAGGGTTTAGAGTTTTTATTACGAGGGCAAAAAATGGGAAAACCGCCTTTGGGAAAAGTCTGGTCTGCTTTGCCTGGTTTATGGCGTTTGATTCAAAAAGAAATGGCAGTCGATAGGGAATTTGAGCGTGATTATCATCAGATTTTTGTTCCGGCACTAGAAAGTTTAGAGAATAATTTTAAACAAAATTCCTCTCAGTCTTTATCAGAATTATTGGTACAAGTGGAAAGAATTCAGGAATGGTTAAAACCGATTACTTATTATAATATTTTGGGTCCTATAGGTTTAGCGATTAGGCGATCGCTATTCCGCGTTTCTGAGGAATGGTTGCCTACTGATACTGCTCCAGAAATTGTTTCGATTCGAGAATTACAAAAGTTGGCAGTTAAGTTAAAAATGGCAACTAAATCTGATGTGAAAATAGAGGCAGAGTTTCAGCAAAATCAGGAATTACAAAGAGAGTTTCAGCAATGGTTAGAAAGTTATGGTTATTTGAGTGAGGTTGGTACGGATATTGCTGTGGCAACTTGGGGAGAAAAGCCGGATAATTTCCGTGAGTTGTTATTGGCAATGGCTCGGAAAGGTGAGATTAGTAAGTTATCAGTCAATACAGTAAAGTATTTAAATTTGTGGCAGAGGTGGCGACTAGGGCAATGTGCAAAGCGTGCGAGAACTAAGGGGAAAATTGCTGAGGTTTATGGGAAGCTTTTGGCTTATTTACGACTGACGTTTTTGGCAATGGAAATAAAAATTAAAAGTCAAAAGCCAAAAGTTAAAAGTGATGAGCGACAAGAAAATTTAGAAGTTTTTCAAGAAAAGGGTGATATTTTTTATTTGGAATTTGACGAAATTCGGCAATGGATTTTATCTATAGTGGGTAAGGTTGAGGAAGGAAACCTAACAAAAGAGTTCCCCCTAATCCCCCTTGGTAAGGGGGAGATGTTTAGTGATCGCCTCCTTGCTCAGGAAGGAACGACAGAACCTCCTGTAGGTTGGGTTGAGGAACGAAACCCAACAGATAGTGTAGGAGTTGAAGAACAAAACAGAAGAAAATTTAATGCAGTTTCTCCCCACACTTCCCCCTCCTCCCCTCCCTCTCCCCACACTCTCAGACAACTTATCCGTCAAAGACAGGAACAGTTGGAAAAAGATGGCGATCGCCAAGTTCCCCAGGTAGTTTATGGGAATGTATTACCGCAAGAAAGTCAGGAAATTATCTCTACTGAGGAAAATGTTTCTATTTTACAAGGGATACCGGGAAGTGTTGGTTGTGTGGAAGGTTATGTCAAGGTTTGTGGGAATTTAGAGGTAAATCTTCCTATGGAGGAAAATCTAATTATAGTTGTGCCTTATACCGATGCAGGTTGGGCACCTTTGTTGTTGAAGGCAAAAGGTATTATTGCGGAGGTGGGGGGGCAGTTATCCCACGGAGCTATTATTGCGCGGGAGTATGGCATTCCGGCAGTAATGAATGTTTCTGGAGCGATGACTCGTTTACAGGATGGGCAAAAAGTCAGGGTAGATGGGTATCGGGGAACTGTGGAATTTATTTAATCAGGAGTCGTAGGGGCGATTCGCATAGATGCCCCTACAGGAGGGAAGAGAATTTAGGAAGAGATTTCAATCCTTGGCGAGCTTGGCTTTTTGATAGATTAATTCCATCTGGCAATTAAAATCTAGACTAGCAAAATTGACTTTTTCTCCACTGCTATAAGTTTGAGAAATCCAAATTCCTTGTTCATTTTTCCGAAAACATTCTATGCTCATCTGAGACTGACTAACTAATACATATTCTTGTAGACTTGTAGCAGTTTGATAATCGGCAAATTTGCCTCCTCTATCAAATTTAGCCGTGCTTGGAGACAAAATTTCTATAATTAAAGAGGGATAAAGAATAAAGTCTTCATTTGAACTTAAATCCCATTCATCACAAGTTACTACCAAATCAGGATAATAATAACAATTAGCTTCTTCAAGTCGAATTTTAATATCAGAATTGAGTACAATAGAGTCATTATCCAGAAGATGATTGCCCAATAATGCGCCTAAATTACTAGCAATAATAACGTGGGGTTTATTTACCCCTGCCCTTGCATAAATTTTGCCCCGTCTATACTCATGTTTAATCGGACTTTCTCGCTCTCCTGCTAAATAGTCTTCTGGAGAAACATAGAGTTGATTTTGGTTAACTACCATTGAGTTTGACTCTGCTATTTTTACTGTTATATTATATCAATAACTTATAGTTGGAAAGAGCGATCGCCTCTGAATCAGGAATCAGGAGGGAAGAGTTGGCATCGCCTATTTCCCTCAGAGAAAATTGATTTTTTATTACCTAATTTCAATAATCTTCTCAAGATGATTTCTCCTGCTTTCTCATCTCCAATGCTTCTTTAAACAAGGCTTCTGCTTCTGTGTATCGCCCTTGGGATTTATAGAGTCCTGCGAGATTGTTGAGACTGGTGGCAACATCAGGATGTTCAACTCCCAAACGACTACGAGTAATATCTAAGCATTCCTTATACCAAGGTTCTCCTAGTTCATATAATCCCTGACCTGCATAAAATCTGCCCAGGCTGACGAACAGCCAGATCACATCTTCATCCTCAAGCCACTGTTGCATCTCAATTGCTATCTCAGCCAAGTGAGGAATAGATAAGGCTAGTTCTTCTATCTCTTTTTTGACTGGAGTCTCAGGAACTTTTTTTGCTTCCACTACCGTAACCCGACAAAACTGAGACCTCAACTCCTCAACTTCTTCGATCTTCTCCAATTTAACTCGGAAATATCGACGTACCAATTGATGTAACTGATAAGTTTCCTCCGCCGTCTGTTGAATCAAGTTTAAGTCTAACAAACTATCCTCCCTAACATCCTCCCAAATCTTTGACTCTACTACCTTTTCTTTTCTGTGATCAACCAATGATGACCACAAGCGTGAGAGGCGTTGCATATTTGCGCATGGGAATTAGTGTGGTCCGTGTGGTCCGTGTGGTCCGTGTGGTCGGTGTTGCGTCTTTTGCCTCCTGGAATTATAGCCTTAGAGAAAGAGGAAGTAAAAGATGGAATTTACCTTTTGTGCAAAGATTCATCCCAAGGTTTCAGCAACGCCGCGTGAGAAAGTAGCAAACCATTTCTGGATAATTCCTTCTTCCTGACCTTCACCTCCAGACAAACACTGTTCTACCAAACTCCAAGGAATAGGATCTAAGGCAAACATACTCAAGAAACAACCCAAATACCTAGCTCTCTCATCCAACTCCCGCCAACTTAATTCCAAAGCAGCTTCCACTCCTCTTTTAGCCGTCATTTCTCCCGATGGTTTCTGTAGCGCAGGCAAATCTAAAGCTTGTTTATCCAACTCCTGTATCATTCTTTCCAACTTCCACCCAGACCGTCTCTTGAGAAAACGTCCTACCAATTCTAATCCCAAAGGTAAATATTCTAACCACTGACAGAGTAGTTTTGCCTCCTCTCTTTGCTCCGCCACGCGAGACTCACCAATCAACGCCACCAACAACTCCAAGGCAGCACCCTCATCCAATACTTCCAAACGCAAATTTTCAAAAGATTCTGATAGCCAATATCTGCGGGTAGTAATTAGCAACTTGAAACGCTTTTCCTGTGGAGGTAAATAACCTGCAATTTCCTCATACTTATCCACATCATCCAAAATAATTAGCACATCTCCGGCAGGTTGCCAGTTTGACCAACAGTAGTCAAGTCTCTGTTCCAAAGTCCAATCTTCAGCCGGAAATAGCCCTAGTTGAGTCTGGGCAAATTTTAATAACTGTTCTACTACACTCCTTTCGCGAACTCCGATCCAGCAAATGCTACCAGGATAAGTCAACTCCCTTTTAGATAAGAGAGCCTACTGGATAGCCAATTCTGTCTTGCCTACTCCTGCCATCCCCGTAACTACTGCGGTTATCGAGACTCGCTCCTTTTCCTGAAGTTGGTCATGTAATGTTTTTAGGTCTCCATCTCTACCGACAAATTTAACTGCAGCAGTGCGTAGTTTATTCAGGTTATTAGGAAATTCTGCTGGCTCCCCCTTCCTTGGGAGTCCTTTTGTTCCTGCGTCTAAATAATTTATTGTATTAGCAAACGTTGAGTTAATAATATTTCTCTCGTTGACACCTATACCAGTACCTACATAATTTTTATTGACGTCAACTTTATCTCCAGTATTTTCTGACATATTAGTATCTCTTTGAATTTAGAATTTGACATTTTATTTAATTTATTTATTCTTTTGCCAGTCTACTAACGCTCCAATAACAAAACTACTAGCAGGGTGATTAAGTAATTGTTCAACAGCAGCAACTCCACCAGCTCTTATAGCACTTAATATTCTTTTTGTCTTAGTTGAGTTATTATCAATTTGTGTAATTACTTCCGTAGCAATTTTCATTCTACCCGCCGTTGTATCCGATGAGTAAGTTTTATCTAGTTGCTCTAGTAATTCTTGAATATCTTTTGCTGCTTCTGCTAAATTTTGCTCCTGGGATTCATTAATTTGAGTAAACTTTGACTTTTCAATTTTTCCTATGTTAATACCTACACCAACATCCACATAATTTTTATCTATATCAACTTTATTTTCAGGATTTTCTGGCATATCTGTATCTCCTTAATTACTATTTATTTTTTTTATTCAGGAGATATCTATATAATCCGGAATTATCTTTATAGAAACCATTTGAGACCTATATTTATTATTTTTAGGGTTTAGCGATCGCGATCGCCATTTTTTTAAAGATTAGGAGATGGGAAGGTTGGGTGTAGGAACTGGGGAAAGTTAACAGTCAAAAATCAAAAGTAAGATTTTAGAGGTTTTAAACCTCAACTTTAACGTTTCAAAGGTCAAATGAAACGTTTCAAACCTCAATCTAACTGATATAGCGCTACGGATCAAGGTGAGGAGATTTCTAAATCCTGAAATCCTTTGAAATTCTACTATTCCCTATTCCCTAGCGCTATAACTGAATTTACCGAAAAATTAAGGTATAAAGCCTCTCCATTTATTATCAAGAAGAGGTAATTATTAATTATTAATTATTTATAGATTATCCAACCAATTCAATAAATCTGCCAGACTATTAAAATCAAAAAGTGCCTTAACTAAATTTTCTAAATTTTCACTAGACAAATTAGAAAGGCGATCGCTAATATCTTTGTCAACCTCTCCAAAACGTTGATTAATTAAAGACATTACTATTTTTAATTCCCCTATATTTATTCCTTCAGCACGACCTTCTTCGCGACCTTCTTCTTTCGCATAATTTATTTTTCCTCTCTCATCTTGCAACATTATTGCTCGCCTATCAAATTCCTCTAATTCTTCCGTACTGAAGTTAGCTTGATTTGCAATATTTAGAGCGCGTTCAATTTCTGGCACTTCCCCTAAAGGTTCTGGAATTATATCCAAACTAGCAGTTTCTTTTAAAAAGAAAATCCACTTATCAATTAAACTCTCTAATTCCTCTAATTTTTTCTGAAATTTTGGCAATTCCACAAATATTAATTTTAAATTATCCCCTATATAAGCAACATTTTCTCTCTCCTCTTTAAACACAAATCTATTGATCGGTTTCGGAAGTTCATCAAACATATTAAAATCAGTAATTGTCACAGCTATTACTGGATTTAGAAGAAAATAAAGCTCACCTTTTTCTAATTGATTAGCATAAGTATTACATAAATTATAAGCTACCCGTTTCTCAAAGGCTTGCATCCGAGAAACTTGGATTTCAATAATGACTATTGATTGGTCAGATAATGTAGCTCGAATATATAAATAAGTATCTTTTAAAGATTATACTTGACCAGGATTATAAGGATTTTGAATTGTTAAGGATTGGATTATATTTTCACCATCATAAATAATGGCATTCAGAAAACTGATAAGTATTTGTTGAGATTGACTAGAGGCGAATATTTTTTTAAAGGCATAATCAATTTTAGGGCTGATAAATCTCATAATAGTTTAGTAATAAGTTGAGTTTTCAAGAGGTAATTTTTTTTGACTTGTGATTTTGAAAGTCTAGGGTCTTTAAGCATTAACTGAATAAGCTGTTGTTTTAGAGAATTTAAAAATTCCCTATTATCAAATTGATCTTCTCCAACTTTTTCTTTAAATTCTTTTATTTCTTCTAATTTTGGATCTGGATAATTATATATTATCCAATATACATAAGGATATATTTCTGAATATAAAGTAGAAAGTTTTTCTGAGTATTCTAAATATATTTTTTCATTGTATTCTACTACACTCATTCTCTCGATCCCAAGAATTAAGTTTAAATTATAAATACACTTTTTATAACCCTCCCATAATTTTTATTTTTCCCAAGTATTGGTATCTTTACTTAGTTGATGGCGATTATTCAAGAAAGTGGAAAACATCACCATGCCTCCACCAATTAAAGAGCTAATAACATATTTCCAACCATCACGAATATCTGGAATAACCATTGGTTTGATTTTTTTCTATTCATATCTACAGCAATTGAATTATCAAAAATATATTTGTTTATAGTTGCGCTATATTTCGCCTAAATATATCTGCAAGCAAGCGCAACAATGACCTAATAAATAATGTCTAATTAACCCACCTTTCTCAAACTCTGTTCATCGTAGACAATACCCAAATTATGAGCAATTATTTCCCAATAGACAGGATAACTTTCCTGAGTATAAACCTCTTGCGCTCTAACAAAACAAGCGATCGCCTCTTCCAAATTATCTTTTCTATCTCCCACCATCCTATCTAAATAAGCATTTCCCAAATTATTTTGAGTAGTTGCCCAGTCTAAGGGAAACTTTTCTTGAGTCCGTACTTTGAGAGCCAAATTATAACAAGCGATCGCCTCTTCTATATTTTCCTTTTTTTCTCTAGCAATACGTTCATGGAAAGCACTACCCAGATTATTTTGGGTACTCGCCCACTCTTGAGGCAACTTTTCCAAACTTCTAACAGTTAAAGCTTTCTGATAACAACTAATAGCATTCTCCAAATTTTCTTTTCTATTTCCCGCAATACGTTGTTGATAAGCATTTCCCAAATTATTTTGAGTAGTTGCCCATGCTTCAGGCAATGCAGAATTAGTCCTAACTTCAAGAGCTGCATAATAAGAAGCGATCGCCACTTCTATATTTTCTTCTGGGTTTCCAACAGTACGTTTTTGGTAGCTACTGCCCAAATTATTTTGAATAGTTGCCCAAATTTTCGGAAACTGTTGACGGGGTAAAACTTTTAAACCAATTTCATAACCTACTATTGCTATTTCCACATTATTAGTTTGATTACCCAGAGGAAATTGTAGAATTAGGTTACTGAAATTAAGAATATCTAGAGCAAGATTTTGTGCTAATTTTGGTTCCATTTTTGGCAGATTTTCTCCTGCCCAAGTTTTGAGAACTCTTAGTAAATTTTCATTGAGCCGATCCTGATTATATTCTAATAATGAATAGGCAGCTTCAGGTTTTCCCTCATTATCTGAAATTACTTGTAATATCTGCATCAGGAAAATTAGATATTTTTCCTCATCTACAGAAAGGGAAGCATCTTCTAAATTTATCTCTAACATTGTTGCCAAATTTTCCAACCATTGGGCGTTCAAATTACCGATTTTTTTCTTGATTTTCGCTATTTTTCTCATTACTTGAATTAATCCCCAATCGAGTAAATTTTGATTAGCTTGTAAAATTTTATTTTCATTACCAGCAGGGGAAACTAATAAGGATTGAATTAGACCGATATAACTAGGAATTTGTTGTTGATTCATGTTTTTTTCCTCAGAGTTTTTTTCTTAGACTCCATAACCTGTGTCTAAGATAGATATTTGTAATCTATTTGAAACTGATGCTTACCCTGATAAAAAACTTATAAATAAGAATTTGTAGTTGGTAGAAATATTAGATGGGAATTTTATATAATTCCAGAGCTAATTAATACAGTAAATAAATGAATTTCTGCTACCTGTTATTTTGATTACTGAAAAATTCAGGTATAAAGCCTCTCCATTCATGGATAAAAAAGAAAAAAATCTTTTTAGCCAATCCTCTTCTTTATAAGAAGAGGTAATTATTAATTGTTAATTATGAA
>NZ_JAAHGT010001149.1 GCF_010672385.1 Okeania sp. SIO2F4 | reverse complement strand
TGCAGAAAAATATAATTTAACTACTGCTGATATACTGGCAACTCTCACAGAATTAACAGCAGCTTCAATCAACCATAGCTATAGAAATTTTTTACCGAATTTACCAGATCAAATATTATTATGTGGTGGTGGTAGTCATAACTTATATTTAAAAGAAAGGATAGAGAAATTATTAGCACCAATACCAGTAATGACCACTGCTGAAGTGGGTGTAGATGTAGATTTTAAAGAAGCGATCGCCATGGCAGTTTTAGCTTATTGGCGCTCTTTAGAAATTAAGAGTAATTTAGTGGAAGTTACAGGAGCAAAACTCAAAGTTATGTTAGGAGAAATTCATCAACCAATTATATGGATTAGGTGAGTAGGAGGAGTGAGGGGAGCTGACAAGAGTTTTTGAGAATTATGCTCTTTGGTTTGGGGAGTGGGGGTAGACGGGGAAGTGTGGGGGAGGGAATTTTTGAACTATTTTTCCTATAAAAAAGCAGACTGCAAGTTGAGATTTTATACTGAATAAAATAATTACTCAGTCCATAGAAACTTCCTAAGTCTACAAGTAGAGAATTATTTGGCAAAGACTATATTATTTAACTGTCTTAGTGATACGGAAAAATCTAATTTAGAGTGGTTTTCTTTTAGGTAGACCATAACAGAATTAAAATCAGCTTCAATTAACCATAGCTATAAAAATTTTTTAGCGAATTTACCAGATCAAATATTATTATGTGGTGGTGGTAGTCATAACTTATATTTAAAAGAAAGGATAGAGAAATTATTAGCACCAATAGCAGTAATAACCACTGCTGAAGTGGGTGTAGATGTAGATTTTAAAGAAGCGATATCTATGGCAGTTTTAGCTTATTGGCGCTCTTGAGAAATTAAGAGTAATTTAGTGGAAGTTACAGGAGCAAAAACCAAAGTCATGTTAGGAGAAATTCATCAACCAATTACAGGGAGTAGGGGAGTGGGGGAGTAGGGAGATGGGGAAATGCTTATAAGGGGAAAAGACAAGCAGGACTTGGAGACAAGGGAGAAAAAATCAATTGTCATTGCTAGATTAAATGCTGGCGCGATCAATAACTAAATTTTTATAAGTTTGAATTTTCTGGCGTTTGTGCTTCCTTGTCTACTTTCCCCCCAAGTCTACCTTATCTTAAGATTTGTACCTCACGCTTGATGAAATCTTCTGTATATTCGTTGCCTACTCAATACTGAAAATTCATATTGTCTAGAGAAAGTATAATACAGGGTTTAAAAATGAATAAAACCGATTATTTTCAAAGACTATCCCAATATAATCAATGGGTAAACGAAAAAATATACCTAGTTTGTGAATCAATACCCAATGCAGTACGTCGAGAAGATAAGGGAGCATTTTTTCATTCTATTCATGGTACGCTCGACCATATTTTATTAGCAGATAAACTGTGGTTGAGTCGCTTTCAAAATTATACATTTGAGATAAAATCATTAGGACAAGAATTAATTGCTGAATTTGACTTATTGTGGCAATAGCGTCAAAAAACTGATGGAGAAATTCAGAACTATATAGATTCATTAACAGAGGAAAAGTTAGCAGAATCTTTAACTTTTTAGTTAATTTTTTTCAATGAATTATGTTATCATATTGTTAGTTCACCCAACATTTTATGAAGGCAAGATTTAAGTACCGCATATACCCAACATTGGGACAAAAACACCGATTAGCAAGGCTATTTGGTTGTGTCCGTGTTGTCTGGAATGATAGTCTAGCTTGCTGTCAAGAAAAGTACAAATCAGGAGAGAAGAAACCTGTTAACTCTGAACTACAAAAACAGTTTATTACTCAAGCTAAAAAAACTGAATACAGAGAGTGGTTATCAGAGGTTTCTGCTATACCACGGAGTGCAATCTTTAAACGACTTAAACCAGGCTTATCAAAACTTTTTTCAATCAACCAAATGTAAGAGGAAAGGCAAACCTGTTAAACCTCCAGATTGCTTCGTTCCTCGCAACGCTCCGCGATTTAAGAGTAGAAAGTCAAGGCAAACTGCAAGGTTTACAAAAGGGGGGTTTAAAGTTGGTCAGCATAAAGTTTATTTAGCCAAAATTGGAAAGCTGAAAATTATTTGGTCAAGGGAACTACCTGCTAGTCCATCATCAGTAACAGTAATCAAAGATTCAGCTAATAGATATTTTCTAAGTTTTGTAGTAGAAATACAACCAGAAACCTTACCTAAAACTAATAATTCAGTAGGTATAGATTTAGGAATTAAAACTTTTGCTACATTGAGTAATGGTCAAAAAATTGATGCACCAAAACCATTAAAGAAAAGGATTAATAAGTATCGTAAATTAAGCAAGTCTTTGTCTAATAAAACCTTTGGATCAAAACGATATGAAAAAGCTAGACTGAAAGTGGCTAAATTTCATGCTAAATTAAAAGATACGAGGACAGATTTTCTGCATAAATTATCTACTGAAATAATTTGTGAAAACCAAACAATTGTTTTAGAAGATTTGAATGTATATGGTATGGTAAAAAATCGCAAATTATCCAGAGCTATTTCAGATTTAGGGTGGAGACAATTCCGAACCCTGTTAGAAGGAAAAGCAGAGAAATACGGTCGCGATTTCAGGGTAATTAGTCGTTGGGAGCCAACATCTCAAACTTGCTCA
>NZ_JAAHGT010001148.1 GCF_010672385.1 Okeania sp. SIO2F4 | reverse complement strand
GGTTTATTGGTTGCTTGTTTTATTGCTGCTGCAATGTCAACTTTTGATTCGATTATTAATTCTACTGCTGCCTATTGGGTTAAGGATATTTATCAAGCTTATATTAAACCTGAAGCTTCTAATCAACAATTGATTAGTCAAGGTCGTTTAGCTTCTATTTTTATTGTTGGTTTAGGATTAATTTTTAGTTTTAATATCACGAATATTAATGATATTTGGGGATGGTTGACTTTAGGGTTAGGAACTGGGTTGTTTATTCCTTTAGTTTTGAGATGGTATTGGTGGCGATTTAATGGTTATGGATTTGCCATTGGTACTGGTGCGGGTTTAGTTGCAGCTATTTTGACCAAAGCGGTGATTTTACCTTTTTTGAATATGCCTCAACTTCAAGAATATATTCTGTTTTTAGTTCCGAGTATTTGTTCTGTTTTAGGATGTATTATTGGAACATTTTTAACTCCAGCAACTAACTTGGAAGTGATTGAGAATTTTTATCGGGTGACTCGACCTTTTGGTTTTTGGGGAGTGGTTAGTCAGAATTTGCCAACTAATCTTCAGGTAAAAATTCAAAGGGAAAATCGACGAGATATTCTGGCAACTTTGATTGCTATTCCTTGGCAGTTGGTTTTATTTTTGATGGGAATGATGTTGATGATGAAGCAGTGGAATAATTTTGGTGTTTTATTATTGATGTTTATTTTGTTGTCGATAGGGTTATATTTTACTTGGTTTAAGCATCTGGATAAAATACAGAGATAAAAAGGAAGAAGGCTTTAGTTATCTAGGAGAGAACTTGGCTTTATTTTTGATGGGAATGATATTAATGATGAAGCAGTGGGATAATTTTGGTGTTTTATTGTTGATGTTTATTTTATTGTCGATAGGATTATATTTTACTTGGTTTAAATATCTGGATAGGGTTTGCTGAAAAAGTCTTTTTAAGGAGTTAAGGACTATGGGAGTGAGGGAGTAGGGGAGTGGGGGAAGGGTGCATCTCATATTTACAAAAATACTTTTTTTCTATTCTCTATTTCCTGTTCCCCATTTGCTAAAAGTGATAAATTTTTCGCTTTTTTTAATTATTATAGGTACTCTTTAGTAAATTGTCACAATTTTTCTATTTTCCTAATTACTACTCCCTACTCCCTACTCCCTATGAAAAGCAAATTGTAAAAATACTTAACACTACTTAATGCTAATTGAGTGGAATTTTCGTTAAGCTGTAGATAAGTAGTTAGATATATATAAGGTAATGGCAATTATTTCTCCAAATCTGGAGTCCAATCAACAACGTTGGCAAACAATAGTTTGTTTAACTTTAGGTTTCTGGTTAAGCGCCTGCATAATTTTAGACCTAGTAATTATGCCGAGTATGTATGCTTCTGGGATGATGAATACATCAGATTTTACAGTAGCAGGTTCAGTAATGTTTTCTGTATTTAACCGAGTTGAGTTGCTTTGTGCAAGTTTGGGTTTAACAGGTTTATTAGTTTTGAGTGCTGCGCCAAATAATTTCATTAAAAATACTAAAACAGCAATTATTTTTTCTATAGTATTATTGGCGATCGCTCTAATTGATACTTATGGTTTAACTCCTCAAATGACTGCTTTGGGCATTAATCTAAATTTGTTTGAGTCAGTTAAAGAAGTTCCTGTGGCAATGAATCAAATGCACGGGGGTTACTGGTTATTAGAAATAATTAAATTGGTTGTTGGTGCTACTTTATTTGGTTGGTGTTACCGACAACAAAACTGAATTAATAATTATTTCTTACGGTACTACGAAGATAGTCAAAAAAATTAGGGTGGTTCATTAATGGATAATGGATAATGGATAATTATCTCTCCCCCAAACGGATTTGATTGACGCGGAGTGTGAAATTTTTTTCTTCTCTTGGTCGATTGGATATGGCGAGGTCTCCTCGCCATCCCATCCTAAGGTAACCCATCCATATCTCGACCGCTTTTTCTAATTGAAAGGAGAGGCTTTAAACTTTAATTATTCGGTAAGTTTAAGCAATTACCAGAAGTTTCTCCCAGTCAATTTATTCAAGGTCAATTTATTCAAGAAGTTTTAGAATATTATCTACCATTGGCAGTGGCGATCGCTTTGGAAAAAGCTTGTTTCCTGACGGAATGCTCCGCAAACAGAATTTATTATTGCGCCGATATTAGCAGAAGTAAAAAAAATATCTAATAACCAGATAAGTTTATTTTCTGGCATTGAGTTTAATGTTAATCCAGAGTTAGGATTAAATGGTTTTTGTGACTTTATTATTAGTTTTTCAACCCAGCAAATAGTTCTCAAAGCACCAGTAATAACTTTAGTAGAAGCTAAAAACGATAATCTGAGAAATGGTTTAGCTCAATGTATGACAGAAATGGTTGCTGCTCAAATTTTTAATCAAGACAAAGACAAGGAAATTCCCAAGATTTATGGAGTTGTTACTACTGGTACTGCTTGGCAATTTCTAGAGTTAGAAGCTCAAACAATAATCATAGATTTAGAGGAATATTCCGTCTATAATTTACCGAATATTTTAGGAATATTAACCAGTTTTGTTAGTTAGTATTTAGGCTTTCAGCTATTAGCATTCAGTTTTTGAAATTAGTTGAATAAAAAGTCATATTTACTGGTCAAAAATCCCAGTTAATCTT
>NZ_JAAHGT010001147.1 GCF_010672385.1 Okeania sp. SIO2F4 | reverse complement strand
AACTGAAATCACTTTTACCATCCCCCCTCGCAATGACAAAATAGAAGCAATCTCTTAGTTGAAATTTTGGTTAGTTAGATTGCTTCGGGGGTATGTCTGAGAAACAACTGAAATAACTTTTGCCATCCCCCTCGCAATGACAAAATAGAAGCAGTTTATTCCTCAAAATTTGACCTAGTGAGATGGCTTCGGGGGTATGTCTGAAAGAAAACTGAAATCACTTTTACCATCCCCCCTCGCAATGACAAATAAAGTAAATTATGTTGAAAGACATTACCGAAGTTAGTCACCAAGAAAACTATCTACTTTATATTAAATTTGAAGATGGAAAAGACGGAATTGTTGATATTAGTCAGCTAATAGAATTTACGGCAATTTTTGCCAGATTACAAGATATAAATTATTTTAAAACTGTCAAACTTAATCCTGAATGGGGAACAATTTACTGGGAAAATGGGGCAGATTTAGATCCAGATGTTTTGTATTCTATTGTGACAAATGAACCAATTCCTAATCAATTAAGTAGATAATTATGGATATAGCTCCCAATAACACCTCATCCGTACATCCGTGGCCAAATCTGTGTCTGCTTCCCTTTAATTCATAAAAAAACTAATGGAACTTTTTGATAACCTAAACTTAGCAATGTTTAGTGGCAAAGGAGGTGTGGGAAAAACCACAACTTCTTGTGCTTTTGCTTGCCAATGGGCGAAAAAATTCCCTGATGAAAAAATCCTCTTAATTTCTACCGATCCTGCTCACTCTTTAGGAGATGTCCTGCAAATACAAGTCACAGATACACCAACACCCTTACAAAGTTTACCCAATCTTTCCGTCAGAGCTTTAGATGCTAATCTCCTGCTCGAAGATTTTAAACAACGTTACGGCGATGTCCTAGAATTACTGGTAGAACGAGGTAGTTTTGTGGAAGGGGAAGACCTCACCCCAGTCTGGGATTTAGATTGGCCAGGATTAGACGAATTAATGGGTTTACTGGAAATACAACGCCTCTGTAACGAAAAGGTAGTCAATCGAGTAGTAGTAGATATGGCTCCGAGCGGTCATACTCTCAACTTATTCCGACTAATGGATTTTTTGGATACCCTACTCAACTCCCTAGAACTTTTTCAACAGAAATATCGCTACATTAAAGAAAGTTTCGCGGGTAAGTATACACCAGATGAGGCGGATGAAACATTAAAAAATCTTAAGGACGAATTAGCAGCAGGTCGTCATTTATTACAAGAGTCTCCTAAGACCGCGTGTTTAGTTATGGCACTACCCGAACCTATGAGTTTTCAGGAGACCAGGAGATTTTTAGATTCTTTGGAAAATCTGAAAATTCCTTACGGTGCGATTTTTGTGAATCAAATTGTTATAGATAAGGATAGTAGTGGCGATCGCTGTCTGGAACAAGGAAAGTTAGTTAGTCAGTTTATGGAACTGGCAGGAGAAAAATCGGTATACCTGATACCCCAACAAAAATCTGAACCTTTAGGTATAACTGCCTTAGAAAATCTAATAAACCAAATTTCTCCAGCAGAAAGTCTACCACTCTCAACTTCTGGGGAAGTAAATATCAAATGGCCGGAAAAAATTCCTCCTGGTTTTACCGACTTTATCGAAGAGGGTAGACGTTTATTAATTATTGGGGGAAAAGGAGGCGTAGGGAAAACTACTATAGCTGCTGCCATTGGTTGGGAAATGGCACAACGACATCCCGAAAGTCAAATTAGAACAGTTTCTATCGATCCTGCTCATTCTTTAGGAGATGCTTTTGGTTTAAATCTAAGCCATGAACCATCTATAATTAATACTAACCTCAAAGGACAAGAAGTAGAAGCAAATCGAGTTCTTGACAAATTTCGAGAAGATTATTTGTGGGAATTAGCAGAAATAATGAGTGGGGAAAAACCCGATAATTCAGCATCTTTTGAAATGGCATTTGCTCCCCAGGGATGGCGTCAAATTGTTGAGCAAGCTTTACCTGGTATTGATGAAATATTATCCTTATTAACAGTAATTGAATTGTTGGAGGAAAACCAAGAAGATTTAATTATTTTAGATACTGCTCCGACTGGTCATTTATTACGTTTTTTAGAAATGCCTAGTGCCATGCAAGATTGGTTAAGTTGGATTTTTAAACTATGGATAAAATATCAAGATATTATTGGTCGAACAGAATTTATGGGGCGTTTAAGAACTTTACGGAAACGGGTAGTTAATGCACAAAAAATTCTGAAAGATTCACAAAAAACAGAATTTATTGGAGTAATACGTCCACAGACTGGAGTTATTGCCGAAGCAGAACGTCTTTATCAATCTCTTGTAGAAAAGGAGATAGCACAAAATTATGTAGTTTTAAATTGTTTTACCTCTAATAGCATTGTTCCTAGCAATAAATTTCCGGAGGCAAAAGTTGTTTGTATGCCAATGTTACCTCGTTCAATTGAACCTATGGAACAAATTAAAGGAGCAGCTAATTATTTATTTTAGGGAATAGGGAATAGGGAATAGGGAATAGTTGGGAAAACATTTCCTAGTCTAAGATTCATCATTAGTCTATGTCCTAACTAATTCTTTCTTAGCTATAAATAACTAATTAGGGCTTGCTGATTAAATCTAAAAACATTGACAGATAAAAGTTTTAGCCTTTTTAGGTCTTGAAAAAGTA
>NZ_JAAHGT010001146.1 GCF_010672385.1 Okeania sp. SIO2F4 | reverse complement strand
GAGCATTCCGTCAGTATGGGATGGCGAGGTCTCCATTCCCTCCGGGACGCTACGCGTTTTGCTCCGCAACATGTAAAGTGAAGCTTTGCGAAGCGCAAACGCTTGCCTCCAATCTCCCTTTGAGAAATAAATTTTTTCCCTACCGCGTCAATCCTCTCCCTTTTAGGGAGAGGTAATTATCCATTATCCATTATCCATTATCCATTAATGAAAAGCTTCCAAATACAGCATTATTTTTGAGAAATGATATTACACAAAGAATCAAATCATACACTATCAGCCAAGTCAGGAGTCAGTAAAATCAAAAGTCGGGATTGAAGCGATCGCACGGTTTCTAGTCCTACTGGCACATTTGTCAATATCTCTCCTACTGTGGGTCGAGATTTGCTATTTGCCCCATTATCACAAGCTTGGAGAAATTCATATTCTTGCCTTGACAAATTTACCAATTTATAGTCACCATCAAATATATTTTCACTCGGCCATCCCTGGATACAAGGACTTAATTCAGGTATTGCTGCGCTGAGAAAGTGATCGTCAGACCAATTAAATTTCTGTAGAGGTGGTCTTCCTAAGAAAAATTCGTAATGGCTAATTTGAGGGTCTAATAACTCAATCAAACGATAACGTTCCTGGTGATTCAAACCTATTGCTCTTTCTATCAATTCAGGAGATTTTCCTAGAAGTCTTTTTATATCCCAGTATTGCCAATTGGAAAATCCGAGAAATTCTAAACCTGATGCTTGTATTAGCTCAAACAGGGTATCAATATTGTAGTCAATCTCCTGGGGATGGACATACATATCGGCAAAACACTCATCTCGTTGATTTTCAAAAGACCATCTTTCCTTTTCATATTTGACAAGACGGTTATTCTCTGGTAAAGAGGCAAAAACTTGACGTCCGATTTTTACTCCATCTTTGTAGTTACCACGTTCATTACCTTGAAGGATAGCGATCGCCTGCTGCATCAAACTAATTTCCCAACGCCCCAACTCTGCATAAACAAAGATGTGCATAATTCCACCAGGGGCTAACTTCAAAGCTAGATTTTGTATACCTCGAATTGGGTCAGGTAAATGGTGCAGTACCCCTACACAATTAATAAAGTCAAATTCTCCCTCTAGTTGGCCAACATCATATATGCTGAGATGATGAAATTCTACTCGCGAAGCTCCCGAACGGCTACACCTTTCCTTTGCTACTTGTAGGGCGCCACTACTTAAATCTATTCCGACTACAGATGCTTGAGAGTTGAGGTGGACTAAATAATCTGTACTAGAACCGGTACCACACCCTGCATCTAAAATTCTAATATTTTGCTTTTCGGGTTTTTGACCAGTGCAAAAACTATAAGCTACTGGCCAACTCCAGCGCCAGTTGTATCCAGGAGGTGCTTCATCTACTAAAGGGTCTGGAGGAAATGGAAAAGTATCATAGAGTCCCTCAACGGCAGAACTAATATCAAGTTTATCTTTCATCTTGTTTTGGGTTTAATAGTTGCAAATAATATTTGCTCAAAATTATAGTGCTATATTTGTAATTCTTTAAATGTAAATGGATAAATTGGTAAGTTATTGTTAGTGTTGCTGTGTTAATTTTGAAAAAGGTTATTACAAAGATACAATAATTACGTCAATTTTTAATATCAAGTTATATAGCAATCCTATTTCAGTTGTAATATTTTGGTGGTAGTTAGGATTCAGGAGTCATGAGTCATAATTTTCAAGGTTTTCGGTTAATATTAACTATTCTAAAAATTTTCACAAATCATTTAGTATTGCTATAGGTATTATGATAAATTCTTTCTCGCCTTTAGTACAAGACAGGACAAAAACTAAAAGTGAAAGTATAGAAACTATTATGAACAAGTTGAAAAATGCAGATTTATTTATTCCTGATTATCAAATAGATTCTGAACAGTAGGATTCTCGTAAACAATCTCTATTTATAGAATCTTTACTTAATAATCTTACAATACTAGCTTTCTTTTTTTGTGAAGGTGAAGACTTGAGTTATGAGGTAGTCGATGCTCAACAAGGTCTTAGCACTATTTGGAAATTTTATAAAAATGATTTGACTATGAGTGCTAATGATAAGGTTTTTTATATAGCACCTTAATCAATCTTATATAGTGGTCATTTCAGTTATCAGTTATCAGTACCGACCGCTGAACCAGGAGGCTTGAAAATAAGGAATATTCTTTTTTTATCCCCTAAAGGAGGAGGCTTGAAACTAAATTTTTTCGGTCAACAGAGAATGCTTTAGATATTTACTGTGCACAACTTAAATACCAAGACTTAAATAAAAATGATACATTATTTGTTTCATCTTTAGATGAGATTAAAAATCCCTACTTTAAATAATTTACTAAATGGATGGAGATGATTTTAAGTAGAAAATCACTAGGAATTACTGTTAATAAATATAAACAGTTAGCTTTGTTTATTGCTGGATAAGTTTAGTTAGGTATATCATATCAAATCGATTTAATTTGGTATAAAAAAATGTTCTATCTTCAACCATTACCAAATATTTCTTCATCTCTGCGTCTCTCTACCTCCCCACACTCCCCACACTCCCCACCCTCTTTATCTAATTACACCAATGCTACTGGATTTGATATCACCAGAAGAATTATCTAATGAACAATGAAATTTAACTGGGAATTTTATCAGAAGTTCTAGAAAAGTTA
>NZ_JAAHGT010001145.1 GCF_010672385.1 Okeania sp. SIO2F4 | reverse complement strand
AAATTGAATTAAGAATCTTAGCACATTTGAGTCAAGAACCAGTATTAATAGAAGCCTATCAAAACAATCAAGACGTACATACAGTCACAGCCAAACTATTATTTGAAAAAGAGAAAATTTCACCAGCAGAAAGACGAATCGGTAAAACAATAAACTTTGGCGTAATCTACGGAATGGGAGCGCAAAAATTAGCAAGATCTGTCAAAATAACAGTCAAAGAAAGTAAACAATTTTTAGAAAGATATAAACAACAATATTCCCAAGTATTTGCCTATTTAGATAATTTGAAAAAACAAGCGATCGCTAAAGGTTATGTAGAAACAATATTAGGTCGACGGCGTTATTTTGAATTTGAATCTAAAACTCTCCGGGATTTAAAAGGGAAACCACCAGAAGAAATTAATTTACAGGAATTAAAGCTAAGTCAAAATGATGCTCAAATTTTAAGAGCAGCAGCTAACTCACCCATTCAAGGTTCAAGTGCAGATATTATTAAAATAGCCATGATTAAATTGAAGAAAATATTGACAAATTATCAGACAAAATTATTATTACAAGTGCATGATGAATTAGTATTTGAAGTACCACCATTAGAGTCAGAAGAATTGCAACAAATTATTAAATCTACAATGGAAAATGCTGTAAATTTAAAAGTACCCCTAATAGTAGATATTCATGGAGGTAAAAATTGGATGGAAACTAAATAGAGTCTGTTCAGTTATCAGTTAACAGTTATCAGTACCTACTACTTCAGTTGACGGGATAAATATTAAGTAGGTGGGCTGAATTATTGCTACAATAGCAATGAAAATTCACGCGCAGTGAAAACCTGTTGGCAATTCGATTATAGCTTCTTTTTCATATTTTTTATTTTAATCTTTATTTATGCCTATCTACTTACTTTACCGAATAATTAAGGTTTAAAGCCTCTCCTTTAAAGGATAAATAAGCGGTCGGAAAGCGGAGCATGACAAACGGATGGGATGGCGTTTAGCGTTCCGCACAACGCGCGTTTTTCATGTCGCGTTTGCGCAATTATTCCGTAGGAAAGCGAAACGCGGAGCGACTTGAATTGCGGAGGGAGCTGCACTCTTCGGGAAACCTCGCCATACCCAATCTCCCCTTGAGAAGAAAAAATTTTCATGATTAGTCAATCCTATCAGTTTTCAAGGAGAGTTCATTAATGGATAATGGCGAACTTGATAATTACAAGAAGGTTTTAACCGTTACACCAATTGAATATAAGGAATATTGTCTTTGTTTTCCCCTATCCAAGGGGAGGCTTCAAGGCGCGAATTATTTAATAATTAATTATTAATAATTAATTATTAATTGTTGATTATCTCCCCACTCTCCCCCCTCTCCCCACACTCCCTACTCCCTATTCCCTATTCCCTATTGTTATGTTAGACTCCTGACTGTAGTTGACTAAAAATTTTTCCTTGGGTAAATCAATGGATACCAAAAAATTAGTTTTAGGTGGAATTGGTTTGATATTAGGTGGTGCAATTGTGGCAACTGCTGCCAGCATAGAACTTAGTCTCGAACAAGAACAAGTAATCTGTAAATTGAAAGAGACAGTAGAAGCACAAGAAAAAGCTGGTAAAAAATTAGTATTTTGGCCACTAATTGGAAAGGTTAAAGAGAAAGTAGAAGTACCATTTACAGCAAAATTATCTTCTGATGTATCTTACACTATTCTTGGAGTATGTGATGATAATTGTACTGACTTAAATTTAACCCTTAAAAATGAACAAGGTGCAAAAATAGCCAATGATGAAAAAGAAGATGGAATTCCAGTAATTTCTTTTACTCCTACGAAAAATAGTGATTATCGAATCACTGCACGACCAGATAAATGTACAACTGAAAAATGTGAATTTGGCATGGTTTTATTTGTGCCTAAAAGTGTTGAGCTAGATGTAGCATCCGAGCTACCAGAGGAATTATATCTATTTAAGTTTTGCCAAAAATCAACAAAAAATTAGTTCAGGAAAAAGAATTATTTATGTAAAAATGCTAAATTAACTTTAATCTAACTCAAACTCAAATTATTATACCGAATATCTAGCTCTCAAAAAGGTGATTATCATTTACCATTGACATAATTCCAACCTTGCGCCCCTGGGACAAAAATATTCCTAATCATCGCTAATTAGGGCTTTGTTTTGCCTCTTGCAGAGGAGTTGCGCAATTCAATTCCCTCTGCGAAACATAGCATCTGCCTCCCTTGCCAAGCCTCTTTTTGCTCTTAAGGTCGCTCTACAGACTTACAATGCTAGCCCAGCAGCCTTAATTTAACTACTGTAGCACACTATTGCGAAAACCAATCAATGTTGTGGTTTTCCAATTGCGTCGCTCCCCTCCCTCTCTTTCAAAGCTATGCTTTATAAACATCTTTCTTAAGATAAAATTTGACATGCGTAGAGAAGTTATGTATAAGTCCTTTGAAAAACTTTTTTCTCATAAAAGTGTATTGAATCAGATATTTTTTTGAGAAATGCACCCCAAGATTCTTACTTCTCCCTCTTCCCCCTCTTCCCCCTCTTTCCCCTCTCCCCACTCTCCCACAAGGTTTTCAGTCCTTATAAGGGATAGGTAGGGAAGGGTAGTTAGGGGTGATGGATAGCGGGGGTCTTCAACCAAGGTTGAGATAAATAAATCATCAATCAAATTCAGAATTCAGCCCTCAGTCCTAGA
>NZ_JAAHGT010001144.1 GCF_010672385.1 Okeania sp. SIO2F4 | reverse complement strand
TGATAACAGTGCGCTGATTTTATTCAGCAGGAACACCCCTGGTGAATTGGGTGACAACTTCAAATTGAATTTCTAAATTTGCTTCTGGTAAACAAATCGTTCCGGTTTGATTGTTTCTTTTGATAGAGATATGTGGATCTCAAGCTCTTTGTTCCGAGGTATTAATCAGTTCCTGGGAATTGCCCTGGGTGTCACTCCACCAGGCAGAGTAATGCTCGAAGGTTTCGGTTTTGAAGTGTCTTAGAACAAGTAGAGATCCGTCTTCGAGTGCTCATTGTAAACAGCAGTTAAAGGGGAGGAATAGTTTTCAGGTATTTGGGTTATCTGTAAAGTACGAGGTTTTTTAGCAACGATCAACGATCCACCAATGTTACCGCTTTGAAACATATCCCGACCAATTCGATACAATTGACTGCGATTATCGTAAACATCTTCACCGAAGATTTTGATTTATTCTTCTTTGGACTGGAGAAATTTATGATACCGTTCTGCTATCCAAGGTTTCCATCTTGTTGTTAAATCAATGAAACAAATATCAGTAAACCCTGCACGCTCGAAGTGATATCGGTAGGTTTCACGGCTTGGCACATAAGAGGATTAAAACACTTCTCGGCGGCAACTCCACCTACTGACTCATAGAATTTTCTAGGTTGACAGCAGGATTAAAGTCTTTCTCAGGAGTAAAATCCTATGACATCTCCAACATTCGTTCTAATGGCTTGAGTGCAGCAACCCGAATCTCTTCTGGCACTGTAACTTCCGGTGCCCGATTCTTCATCGCCAAATACAACTTCTCCAAAGTATTCAGCCGCATGTGAGGGCATTCATTGCAGGCGCAGTTACCCGTTGCTGGTGCGGCAATAAACTGCTTTTGTGGTATTTGCTTTTCCATTTGATGAAGAATTCCGGGTTCAGTGCCAATGATAAATTTCTGCGCAGCGCTTTGCTTACTATACTCAAATAAAGCTTTTGTTGAACCAATGAAATCAGCATGACGCAACACTTGCTCTTCACATTCTGGATGGGCAATAAATTCTGCTTGAGGATGTTCCATTTTCAGTTGTACAATCTTCTTTTCAGAAAAAATTTCATGAACCATACAACTCCCTTGCCAAAGTACTAAATCCCTTCCTGTTTGTTCACTAACATAGCGACCAAGATTTTTGTCAGGAGCAAAAATAATCGGTTGCTCTTCTGGGATTTGATTAACAATTTTTACAGCATTAGAGCTGGTGCAAATAATATCACTCAATGCTTTAACCGCAGCAGAGCAATTAACGTAAGAAACAACTAAATGCTCGGGATGGGCAGCTTTGAAAGCAGCAAATTCTTCGGCAGGACAACCATCAGCCATAGAGCAACCTGCATCTAGATCGGGTAATAAAACTAACTTGTTAGGGTTAAGAATTTTGGCTGTTTCTGCCATGAAATGGACTCCAGCAAAGACGATTACATCAGCATCTGTAGTAGCAGCTTGCTGAGATAAACCTAAAGAATCACCCAAATAGTCGGCAATATCCTGAATATCTGGCTCTTGATAGTAGTGAACTAAAATAACAGCATTTAGCTCCTTTTTGAGTTCTTCAATAGCTGCGAATAAGTCATCTGGGATAGAGTTAAAGTAGGTGTTTGTTTTTTTTGATTCCGTGATAAACATAGTTAGGTATCTTTAGAAACTGTTTGTCAAATAAATATTGGGAGGTTTCCGGCTTTTGAGGGCAAGGCCATCGCACACAAAACACAAATAACTATAGCATAAATCAGAACCTTAATCTGGCTACTAGGACAAGGAATTTTTGGAAGTTGATTTTAATTTCACTTTTTTATTTTACTATAATGAATGGGCTTATTAAACATTTATACTACTTTTCTTTAGCTTTTTTTTACAAACAATCTCTTAAATACTTATTCATGGCCATCTTGAGTTTTTTTTACAAACAGTCTCTTATATACGCGAGAAATTGAAATAACCAGAATTTATACAGATTTCAATAATGGATAATGAATAATGGATAATTACCTCTCCCTAAAAACGGATAGGATTGAATAAAAGGAAAATTTTTTCTTGTATCTCCTTGCCCATGAGAGGCTTTAAACCTTAATTATTCGGTAAATATTTTAGAAAATCCTACTAATTAAAGATGGTTAGAAATTCCTGATTTACTGAAAAATTTTCAACCAGGGGAGGTTAACTCAGAAAAATTTGATAGATTAGGATTGAGTAAAATTCTCTTCATTAATGGATAATTGATAATTACAAGAAGGTTAAAACCCTTCGGGAATTGAGTATAAGGAAACATTATTTCTTCTCTCAAGGGGAGATTGGAGGCAAGCGTTTGCGCTTCGCAAAGCTTCAAAGTTCGCGTAGCGTCCCGGAGGGAACGGAAACCTCGCCATCCCATCCCCGCTTTTCCCCTATCCAAGGGGAGGCAGAGTAAGCTGAATTATTTAATTAATAATTAATAATTGTTAATTATTCGGTAAAAAAATCAGGATTAGAAGTTTTAGAGGTTGTTGAAAAATATCAAAAAAGTGGTTGAAATTCCGAAGGATATGACGTTGAAAGAAATGAAGAAGGCCCTGGCGATTGGCAAATTGGCTGATGGTCAGGATCTCCCTCCACAGATGCAAGAATGGCTTAAAATGTTCGTGGAGGCAATGGAGCAGCAGGACCCACCTCCCACCTGGTAGAATTTCGTGG
>NZ_JAAHGT010001143.1 GCF_010672385.1 Okeania sp. SIO2F4 | reverse complement strand
TTCATCTTCAGCCATTAGCAAATCTTTCTAAATTTTCTTCCCTCCTGACTCCTGACTCCTAATAACTATTTAATTATACCAATTCTACCGGATTTGATATCAGTTATCAGTATTTTCTACTAAATTATACCAATTTTAAAAAAGAATGTTACGAATAATAAGTGCGATAAAAAGACTTTAGATAAAATTTTCCTTTAATTAGTAAGATCAAGTTATCAACTAAGAAATAGCATCGAAGCTATTTATTCTGATTTATGACTCCTAAAAACCTCTAGTTAAATTAGAATTCCCCGTTCCTCCTAACTCCTAAGTACTCCCTCCTCCCTAATCACAGAAAATTTTCCTTTAATTAGTAAGATCAAGTTATCAACGAAGAAATAGCATCAAAGCTATTCATTCTCATTTAACTCCTAAACACTTCTAGTTAAATTAGAATTATCCGTTCCTCCTGACTCCTAACTACTCCCTACTCCCTACTCCCTACTCCCTACTCCCTAACCTGATATAGCAGTTTCTAAACGAGACGCTAAATTGAATATATCATCTTTTCTAGCAATGACTTCTATCCACTCATTGGGGATATTTTCTATACCATAATAAATTCCTGCTAAACCACCTGTGACTGCTCCGGTTGTGTCTGTATCTTCTCCTAAATTTACTGCTTTTAATACTGCCTCCGCAAAAGAGTTTGTATTCAATAAACACCATAAAGAAGCTTCTAATGTATCTAGTACATAACCACTGGCATGAATTCTGGTAATAGGTATATTTTGAACTTCTCCACTGAATATTTTCCGAAAACGATGTAACTCCGATCCATACTTTTCTTCTGAGTATATTTGTTTAATATTTTCAATTCCTTGTAAGTAAGCTTTTTTTGCTTCTAAACCTTCTAATAAACAAATAGCTATACTAATATAAATACCACAAGCCATTTGTGACCTTAAATGACCGTGAGTTATACAAGAACAGTCGTGAACTTGTTGAATTAATTCTGCAAAATTAGTGTTTTTATAAGTATAAGCTAGGGGTAAAATTCTCATTAGAGAACCATTGCCATTATTCCGATCGTCCCTACCTCCTGCTTCTATTGCTGGTCTACCTTTTTTAATTCTAGAAATAGCCGCAGCAGTGGTACCTCCAATATCAAAAACTTTACCCCTTGGAGTCCAATAATCTTCATAACGCCATCTATAAAAAGAGTGAGCGATCGCTTCTAAATCAAATCCATCACATAGACATTCAGCTAAACATAATGTCATGGAACTATCATCAGACCAGGTGCCTGCTGGTTGGTTATGTGCGCCATAACCAACCATTTCAGTTACAGGGTTCATTCTTCTTTCATTACGACTGGAAAATTCTACAGGTACCCCTAAAGCATCTCCAATACACACACCCATTAAACCTGATAATACTTGGGAATTATTCATAATTTAATCTTGATAATTGACTGAAATTAAATTTTTTGAAGCCAACTTTTTTAATCAAAAATATCATGTTGGGTCAAACGCTTATAATAGTAGCTATCGTTATTGTGCTTTAGGGAGCCAAATATTTATATAGTGCTAAAGCGCAACAATAAACACGCAACGCGAATTTTTTTATAATCAATTAAGTAATACCAAATTCAAAAAAGGTAGTTACATCTTAATTGATTATTTATTCCTACAATAAAAAATCATCAATTCCATAAATTGTCAAAATCCAATATTTTTTCATCTTTTTTGATTATTTTTTTCTTTCTCTATTCCCTATTCCCTATTCCCTCCCTCTTCCCTGTGTCGTGACTGTAGCAATATTTTATGAAATTGGTATAAGAGTTCAAGATATACTTGCTTAAGCACATTTTAATTCTAAAATTTCTCTGTTCTCTTTTACCGAAAAACTAAGATTTTAAGCTTCTCCTTTAAGGGAGAAAAAAATATCTTTTTAACCAATCCTTCTCTTACAGAAAAAGTAATTATTAGATCTTTCCAAAAAAGAGGGAACAGGGAACATAGAACATGGAACAGGAATAAATAATTGACAGTTTATAGATAAGAATTGCTTTGATTTTTTATTTTTGGAGAAGTGTATTAATTAACAATTCAGAATTCATAATTCTAAATTCATAATTCTAAATTCTTTGAGCTTTAGTTTTTTGTGTAAGTTCTTGTAATTTATTAGAAATTTTCATTGAAGGCAAACTAGGATTTTCTAGGCTGCGAGTTTGAGGGAGCAAACTAGCAACAGAAATAGCAGTACGTTTAGCGATCGCTTCTAGACTTTCTGATTTTTGCAATATTTCCCCATCCTGAACTACTTGTACCATTAATTTTATAAAAGAATCGGTCTGAGGTTCTGTTTGATTCGATACATCTTCATCCATTAATCCCAAATAATCCTGTTTCAATTGACCATTTTCCAGATATCTATATATTTGTTTTCGACCAGGATAGCTAACTTTTCCAGTAGCATTTTTCATCACAGGAATACCGTCTATTTCTACCAGTTTATAAACTCCATTTACAGGAACACCAGTTACCAACTTAGTACCAATACCATATCCATCAATACAAGCATTTTCCCTCTGAAGTCTAGCTATTTCCCACTCATCGATATCTCCACTAGCAAAAATCGTCACTTCTGGCAGTAGCGATCGTACCTCCTGGGATAACTTAACTAAATCTCCGGAATCTAACCTTACCCCACTTAGCTGCATTTC
>NZ_JAAHGT010001142.1 GCF_010672385.1 Okeania sp. SIO2F4 | reverse complement strand
TTTGACTCCCGGGAGTCAAAATCTTGGGGGAGTCAAAATATACTGTTATCCAATAGGTTCTTGGTTAGAGTTTAGTAGAGCTATACCTAGATAGCTATCTACTTCCAACTCCTGCAAACCTATGTCTTGAGGAAATTGTTCTCGAACCTTACTGAAACAGAAGCACCTTCCTTGCTCTAAGACAATTTTACAAGGAGTAAATGTAAATTCCGGCTTATAAGTAAAATTGGGACTTAGCCGATCTACTGACCAAAAAGCCAGAGTTTCTAATATCTCCCCTTTCTTTTCTGAGATGAAAACATAGTTGACTTCAAGGGATGCTGCTAAATGCTTAACAAAGGCAGGAAAAAAGTCTTTCCCCATTAAAGAAGCTGTTCCACTGACAAGGTTATGCAAAGCCATTTCAGTTTTTTGGCGTTCTTCAATTTCTTTTTGTAACTGAGAGTTTCGGATCTCCAGGGTTTTATTAAGATGCCGCATTTTGAGGTGAAGGCTGACTCGAGCTAAAACTTCCTCTTGCTGAAATGGCTTAGTAATGTAATCTACTGCTCCCAAACTCAAACCAGTAACCTTGTCTTCGATATTTATTAAAGCAGTCATAAAAATGATCGGAATCTCCTGAGTGCAGGGATTAGCTTTGAGTTGCTGGCAGATTTCAAAGCCATTGATATCTGGTAACATTACATCTAGGAGAATTAGATCGGGAGGTTGTAACTCAATCTGGTTAAGAGCATTGTAACCATCGATTTCAACTCGCACTTCATAACCTACCTCAGTTAGTGCATAGTGCAAGACTTCTAAATTAGTAGGATTATCATCAATTACCAAGACAGTGGAATTATTAGTTAAAGACATAGTCTAGTTTTTAATTAGATTCACTTCAAATATTAATCGGAGTATATAGAACCCATTTGGTATCTTTGCAAAGTGGCATAGGAGTCAGGAGTCAGGAGTCAGTCCTCAGGAGGAAAGAGAATATAGAATAGGGGAAAAAGGTAGAATCTAGGTCCCCAAGCTTCACAATCTCCCCTACTCTTTACCGAATAATTAATAATTAAATAATTAAATAATTCAGCTTTGTTAGCCTCCCCAATAAAGGGGAAAAAGCGGTCGGAAAGCGGAGCATGACCTTAGGATGGGATGGCGAGGAGACCTCGCCATATCCAATCTCCCCTCGAGAAATAAATTTTTTCCCTTATTGGTCAATCCTCTCCCTAAAACGGAGTGGTAATTATCCATTAATGAAACTTCCTCCTCTTCCGATACAGACCACACTCCCGTTTATAGATCCGCTTAGGGGTTCTATAGGCAAAGCAAGAAAATTAAACACTATTAGATTCTTTTGCTTGTTCCATCGCTTCATTCAAATATTGACGAACTTCTTTAAGTTTAAAACTGCGGATTAGGGGTTTTAGTTCCTCAATAAAGAGGAGATACCGTGCATCTTTCTGTGATAAGTTTTCTAGTTCTTTCTCCATAGCTTTGATTTTACCTTGCATTGATTGTTCCAGCAGAACAGTTAATTCACCAGTAGTAGGAATAGTCACTTCATTGGTAGCGATCGCCTCGGAGACCTCGGTCAATGTTTGATCTGACTCTTTGTATATCCATTGAATATTTAAGTGTTGAACTAGCATACGATAAAGTTCTTCAGCTTCTACAGGTTTGGGTAAAAAATCATTGCTTCCAGCAGCAAAGCTCTTTTGACGGTCTGCTGCAAACACACTGGCAGACGAAACAATTACAATTGTATCTTTAAAAACCTCCGAATGGCGAAGTTGGTCAAGCATTGCCCAGCCATCCATTATGGGCATTTTCAGGTCAGTAAGGATCAGATCGGGATTAACTTGATTGGCTTTTTCTAGCGCTTGTTTTCCATTGTTAGCTTCCGATACCTGAAAACCGAGAGGTTCGAGGAGGTTAACTAAGACAGAACGGTTTTCCCATCGGTCGTCTACTACCAAAATTTGGAGTCTGCGACCAGAATACCCGATAATCTGTCCCAAATTAGTCAAGGTATTTGCTTGAACCCAATTTGTTGCCAGAGGACATTCTATCTCAAACTCGAAAACACTGCCTACATCCAACTGGCTATTAACATGAATAGAACTGCCCATCATTTTCACAATATCTTGGCTGATAGCTAGTCCTAAACCTGTTCCTTCCTTTTGTCGTTTAGGTATACCGACTTGTTCAAAGGGCAAAAAGATCGCCTCTAACTGATCGGAACTAATACCGCTTCCCGTGTCAGTAATCTGGAAGTGTAGTTTAACTGAAGACTTTTGAGTTCGCTGGGAGGTTACGTTAAAAGTCACTTTGCCCCTATCTGTAAATTTGATAGCATTACCTAACAAGTTGATCAACACCTGACGCAACCGTTTTTCATCAGTAATGATACCTGACGGCAAATTTTTGGGGGGTTGGTAGATGAAATCCAAATTCTTTTGCTCGGCTTTGATCCGAGACAGTTCACTTATCCCTTGAAGCAAGGCGGGAAGATAACAAGGGTTTGGGTAAATTTCTAATTTACGGGCTTCAATTTTAGCCAAGTCCAGCACATCGTTAATGAGAGTGAGCAGGTGAAAACCACACTGATATATGATACCCATGCCCCTTTGCTGTTGTTCAGTAAGAGATGTCCTTGAGAGGATTTGACTATATCCCAAAATTCCATTCAGGGGTGTACGCAGTTCATGGCTCATGTTGGCCA
>NZ_JAAHGT010001141.1 GCF_010672385.1 Okeania sp. SIO2F4 | reverse complement strand
GTATTGACCAAATTCAGGAACTAACATTGATACAGCCAACCCAAAACATAAAGCACCTACTGCTGCTAATAGGGTTAAGAAAAATGCCAAAAACCAACTAGGACGAACTATTCCTTCAAATGTAAGTTTATTCTGAGCTGAATTAACATCAACAATTCGGTAAGCTCGATCGCTAAAATATTCTTTTAGCTGCTTTAAAAGTGAGTCAGCTTCCTGTTCAGCTATCAGTTTCAGATTTTTAGTCCGAGGTTTGACTGATGCCTTGATAAAAAAAACTAGACCAATGCTAGATAAAAATGTCAGAATAAATGACGAGATTAGAGCTGTATTATTCATACAATTTTAGATTTCAATTGTTTTTAATGTCTTCTTTTTTACAATAGTTTACAAGAAAAAAAAAGACTAGCTGCTTTGTGACTAAGATCAGCTAGGGCTTATATTTATATTTAGATTTTATAATTGAAAAATTGGCACAAAAACACTATATTTTTCAGTATTTGGCCAAAAATAGCAGCAAAGTTGCCCCCACCTAATTTCCTATACGATCTATATTACTGAAAAATTGCGGTATGCGCCTCGCCCTTATAGGGCGACTAATATGATGTAATAGGCAGACATAAGCTATAGTATTGTTGTCGCGGGGGGCAGTCCGAGACATTAAACGAACGGTTCGGGAAGCGTAAGACTGGCGTCAAGTCAGCAGCAGTCAATGAAACGTCAACCCACCGAGGATCTACGGCTCAGTTGTTTCCCCGTTCCTTTAGGGCGGGGAGGATGTCAAAAGCTGGATGGTTGAATTTGAGGCCGAATATGAGCATGATTAGTATATTCATACCAAAGTCTTGCCAAATCTATAGCTTGAGGTCGCCATTGGGGAATAATTTGATACATTCTCCGTGGACGTCCTCTTCCTTCCACCTTTTTCCAATAGCCAATAATTGTCCCTTGGTCTTCCAGAAATTTCAGAGCGCTATACAACACAGTGTCAGAAAGTCGATAAATAGGATAGTCCCTTTCTAATTGACCAATCAATTCAGTTCCATAAGAGTCTCTTTGCAATAATACAGATAGGATATAGCACACCGCTAGTTCTTTATTTAGATAGACCGGAGGGGGACTTTGGAAAAATTGATAAATGTCCTCGAAACAAGTCATCTGGATTTACCCACTCACTCCACCTTCCAATCTATCGTGCTAATCATTAGACTGACCACTCATTATAGAATCAAGTCAAAAGGCAAAAGTCAAAAGGCAAAAGTAAGATATGCTTTCAACAATTAATTATTAATTATTAATTATTAATTATTACCTCTTCTGGAAAACGGATAGGATTGACTAATCATGAAAATTTTTTCTTGTTTCTCCTTTAAATGAGAGGCTTTAAACCCTAATTATTCGGTAAGCATTTAATCGTTAGTTATCAGCTATTAGCTTCTGAGCAGATCAAGTATGTCTAAATCAATATTGAAATACTGAGGGATAATGAACAGAATGAGTAAAAGCACATCAGTTCACCGGAGGTGATCTACCAAACAATTTCTAGATTTTTTTCGGAATAATTTTAGAGACTGATATGAGTTACACTAATTTGTATTTCATTTTTCTGGCTCAGGTGCTAATAGCTAATAGCTGAATGTTTATGTTTTGAGGTTAATTAAGTTGGATTTATACCTAACATAGCTTGTAGAGTTAAGGTTAGGAAAGTAAATATCCCAATAATTAAGCCAATGAGAGCGATCGCCGTAATAGGTTTATTTAAAAGTGGCTTGAGCTTATCAAATAGAAAGAAGAATATTCCCAGGGTGACGGTAATAAAGTACCTTGGGTAACGTGAGACATTGTTAAAGAATTCTTGCATGATTTTGTTAGATAAAAATTTAACTCTACACAATATTATTAGTTTAATATCTAATTAGTCAATTTATGACCAAATCCAATATATCCATCCTTTGACAGTAGAAGCTCGTCTATCTATTGTTGTATTTGTGATTTTTAAATTACTTTCAGACATAAGTTTAGTAATTTGCTTTTTTGAAGGAATATTAGCAATTTGTCAAGACAACTTAAATGCTTGATTAAATACTTTGTATGCCAAAATTTTTTTCGATTAATTTTAAATATTTTAATTTATGTTTTTGACGCAAAATATCTTTGGCTTCATCGGTTAATGTAAAGATTTTTCCTTGTTTTTATATGAGACCTAAATATATTCCGGCGCTTGTATAATAATTTGTTTTTATTTGATAAAACTGATAATTTTCTGTAATCTCATTTGGAGTTAAATCATTTTCTAATAGTAGGGAGATTAAGTCTATTAGTCTGTCAAATCTATCTGCTTGTGGAAACGGAATTTCTTGTGGTTCAGGAATTATTTTAATCTTGGTTAGTAGTAAATTTATGTCAATTATTTGTATTTCCTCATTAAATAATTCTTCCATGGCTTTGTTAGATAAAAATTCAACTCTAAACAGTATTATTATTGGTAAGCATTCAGCTATTAGCAGTCAGCTTTTCCTAGGTCATGCTACGCAAACAGCAATGAAAATGAACGATGTATCCCCATAGACTTTTAAGGTTAACTGATGGAGTTTTACCCATACTTTTAATTCTTTGAAACCTCGCTTATTACTTTTTCCTCTTTTAAAAGTAATGAAGCTGATAGCTGATAGCTGACCGCTGAATGCTTACTATTATTGTAATATTTACTTAGTAAA
>NZ_JAAHGT010001140.1 GCF_010672385.1 Okeania sp. SIO2F4 | reverse complement strand
GTAGTTGTACTCAATGAGGCCAAGGACAAGCTATCGAAAGAGCGAGGTAATCTGGGTAGATCAGGGTTATTCTGGTAAAAACTTGGCCAATGCTGTTAGGCAGGTTTGTGGCGATGGCGTCAGAGTGGAAGTGATCAAACGAACCTCAGAGAGTTTTGAGCAATTGCCGTGCGCGATGGATTGTGGAACGCACTTTTGGGTGGCTAAATAGATTTAGGCGCTTAAGTAAGGTAACGTAAGTGTATTCAGATGTAAGTGAAGCAATGATTTATGGCTCATTAATCCAACTCATGGTCAAGCGACTAGCTAATTTAAGATTTACTTTATAAATCAGCTCTAATAAACATTAACTGGGCTATTTTTAGCACAAAAGTGATTTACCCTGTATTAATTACTTAATAACTGAAGTGCGACTTAAGTATAGCAATGCTTTTGGGAATTGGTATAAGACCATACAACCTATCTACTGAAGTAGAATATTAACATCTCAACCAAATATCAAATTTTTACACGGTGTTTTATGTCAGAAAATAATGAGCGTAATCCATTAGATGATATAGAATTTACTCCGGATCTAATCAGGGGTGTAAAAAAAGATGCTTCGGAATCTGATAATTATCCTGGTAATTCTGAGCAGGTAGAAACTGAGGAAGAATCTGAGCAAATTAATGAATTTTTGCAGGTAGAAACAACAAATTATCGGGAATTATCTCAAGAGATTAGTTTGCTCAGAGAAAAGTTAGAGCAGTTTTCTCAAGATGTGGAAAATAATTATTCTCACCTTCAGCAAGAAGTTTCTCGGTTGTCTGATTTTATGTTGGAGTTACAAGAAGAAAAGTTGAATGGAGATGTTGATTTAGAGTCGTTGTTTGGTCGAGTTAAGTCATTAGAGAATTCATTAGAAAGTTTACCTGGGAAAATAGAGGAAAGAATTAATAGTACCCTTGATTCACAACAGGAAGTAAATCAAAAATTCCAACAATTTGTAGGAGATACGAAACAGGAAATTGAATAAATTGTTCGGATGGTAGTGGATGTTGAATCTAAACAAGTAGATGCTCAGAAATTATCTCAAGATATTAGTTTACTCAGGGAAAAGTTGGAGGAATTTTCTCATGTGGAAAGTAATCCTTCACAGTTTCAGGAAAAAGTGACTAAATTATCATCTCAAATATTGGAGTTACAGAAGGAAAAGTCGAATATAGGTGTTGGTTTAGAGCCGTTGTTTCGTCGAGTTAAGTCATTAGAAAATTCTCTACAAAATTTGTCTGGGCAAATAGAGGAAAAGATTAATAGTACCCTTGATTCGCAACAGCAAGTATATGAAATTTTCCTCAAGTTTGCAGAAGACACGAAGTTGGAAATTAAAACAATTGTTCAGAAGTTAGTAGATATTGAATATAAACAAGTAGACGTTCATAAATTATCTCAATATATTAGTTTGCTGAGTCAAAAATTAGAGAGATTTTCTCATGTGGAAAGTAATTCTTTAGAGCTTGAGGAAAAGGTCGCTGAATTATCAGCTCAGATATTATACTTGCAGCAAGAAAGGTCGAATATAGGTGTGGGTTTAGAGCCGTTATTCCATCGAGTTAAGTCATTAGAAAATTCTCTACAAAATATGGAAGTTAAATCTTCTCAACTTCAGGAAAAAGTTAAAAATAACTTGAATCTTTCCCAAGAATGGAAGGAATTCTTTTATATATCAATTTGGAGTCTTGGTTTAGCAATAATACCTTCTATAGTTAATTTATCTATGGATAATCCCAATATTTTTTTGAGTCTTCTATGCTTAGTTTTAGCATCACCATTTTTATTAACAAGCTTGGTGATTTTTTTCTGGAGCTATTTTTCTATAGTTTTGATGTTTGGTCGGCTATTATTTAGTAGCCCTCATTTAGTTTTGAGCAAGGTTGATTATTGGTTATCTAGATATCGTTTTATATGTGGTTCTATGGTATTGATAGCTGAAAAAATGATACGTACAGAACCAGGAGGTCAAAAATTACAGGCGCTTGAGCTAAGAGAGCGTGCTAGAAGTGTTGCGTCATTTTTTTTGATACTTTTTATTATATCTCTTATACCTTTTTTGGGAGTGCGAGGATATTTGATACAGAATGAATACATTAACTGTTCAGAAAATAAAGCAGGATGGATTTTGTGTTTTTTGAACGCAGCACAGAAACAACCAGAATTAATGTTTGCGATTTTATTATTTCTTCCAAGTATCACAGTTTCATGGTTTGTGATTTACTGGCTAATACTTCAGTTGATTAAAGCTCTGGCTTTGCTTAAGCAAAAGTTTCTAGAAAGGTAAAATTAGAAAGGTAAAAAAAATCAAAAAATTCCCATAAAAAAATGATATAAACATTCCCTAGATTGCCAATAATAAATATAGAAGTCTGTCGCAATTTTATATAACATTTTGTAGGTCTGGTTGAGTCACGAAACCCAACAGAAATACCTTGGCACAACTAATCAGTAAATTAACAACGGTGAGTCAAATAATTTATGATTTGTTCAAAAGTTTGTTTCTTTGATCGCCGTACCTAATTGTTATGCAAAGAGTTATATGTAGCTCCACTTTCCATAACATTTTGTAGGTCTGGTTGAGTCACGAAACCCAACAGAAATACCTTGGCACAACTAATCAGTAAATTAACAACGGTGAGTCAAATAATTTATGATTTGTTCAAAAGTTTGTTTCTTTGATCGC
>NZ_JAAHGT010000114.1 GCF_010672385.1 Okeania sp. SIO2F4 | reverse complement strand
ACACACCTTAAATGGTGCATTAGATGGGGAGGGTGGGAAGTGTGGGGAGTGTGGGGGGGGTGGGGAGAAAAAGACATCTATATACAAAAATCTATTGCACAGTTTTAGCTGTGTCAGTCTAGTAGGGTGTGTTAGACAGCTATAATCTAGTCGGTGAAAGGTATTGAACAATGTATAGTCACCCACAATTTTAGATATGTCACTCCAGTAGGTTGGGTCTCCGAACGTAGTGGACTGACACGCCTTAAATGTTGCTTTAGGAAAATTTGCCAAACCTTGCTAGGGCAAAAATTACACTGACTATTCTAATGCACTATTTTAGCTGTGTCAGTATAGTAGTGGCGCGTCAAGCTTGAAAATGTGGGTTAAAAAACCTAACCCCCCAACCCCCTTTCCTTGTAGGGAAGGGCGGGGAAAATCTCCCCTCTCCTTGCAGGAGAGGGGTTAGGGGAGAGGTCTTCTCGGTTGCTCCCTAACCCACAATTTTAGTCTTGAGGCGCCAGTAGCTTGGTTCTCGCCTGGGTAACCCAACATTCCCAGGGGTTTTCCTTGGTTAATCCTACAGATAAGCTCCCCTAATACTTCGTTCCACAATGGCCTACATTTTTAGTCGTGTCAGTCCAATACAAGGTAAAACATAAAACTGATTTGTAGCCAACTTTTTTTCGATTGGCAGAATACCTTGCATGCTGACAAAATAAATGCTAAGATAGGGAGATATTTTGTAAACTAGATTAGCTGTGACTGAAGAGACCCTAAAGTTTGGTAACTTACTTTGGAGAAACCTCAAGACTCAAACAGAGAAAATTTATCAGCGCTGGTGAGAGTGAAACATAAACCGTTCAACTTACAATGTCATGGTAATGGGCGGAATTCCCCGCAATATTAAGATCCTTTAGGCTGTAACGGATAACGGAGATCAAAACTAGGGGGAGATGAAAGGCATCGGCAAGATGTAAAACCCTAATTAATTATATATATGATAGATACAAAGTAAACTATGGCCAATATTAAGTCTGCTATTAAACGCATCCAAGTTGCTGAACGTAACCGTCTGCGGAACAAAAGCTATAAATCAGCACTTAGGACTTTGATGAAAAAATACTTCACTGCTGTTGAAAACTATGCCTCCAATCCCACAGATGAATTAAAGACAGAAGTTGAGCAACGGATGTCAAAAGCTTACAGTAAAATTGATAAAGCTGTGAAACGTGGTGTTTTACATAAAAATAATGGTTCTCGCAAAAAGGCTAGATTAGCTAGATTTTACAAAAGACATTTAATGGCCGAAAAAAGTCAGCCAGAGTCTGTAGTAACAGATGGTTCTGTAGCTTCTTAAAGGCAATTCCAGTAGTTTAATGATCCTAGGCAGAAGTTAGGTTCTGTTATAGTTTAGCATAACTACAATGTATTGATTGTCTAAATTGACATCCTTACCTAGGTCGCGGTTGTGGGACAAAGGGAAGTTCCTAAGCATCAATACTTAATTTTTGCTGCCTCTTGCCTCCTGGGTCGTAGCTACGCTTTTCATGTCGCGCAGCGAAAAATAACACCTGACTCCAAGGCATTTTCCTGTTTTGGGCATTACGGTCGGCTTACAGTACATGGCGAATCCTACGGTTTCCCTACATAAACCATTTGGTATCTTTGTCAAGTTAAATTAGCTTATCTTAACGTTGGTTGAAGACTGGCGCTTTCCATCCCCCCTAGCCCCACGAGTGAAAGCTATCCTTGATCAGGAACTCCTGAAAACCTTGTAGTCCTTGTGGGGAGATTAGTCCGTGTGGGGGGTGTGGGAAGTGAGAATCTAGTCTGTAGTGCTCAAAAAAATGTCTAATTCAATACACTTTTCTCCATAAAAAGCATCTCAAAGGCTAAAACATAACTTGTATATAATGTCCACGTTTTATCTGAAGAAAGATGTTGATAAAGCATAGCTTTCAAAGAGGGGGAGGGGATCATTGTATTGGAAAACCTCATATGTTGCGGTTTGGAACTTGCATTGTGCTAGTATGAATCTGGCTACCTGGATGGCAGTTTCAGCGCCAGTCGCTCATGGGGGAGACGCCAAAGACCGCGCTGGCAAGTCTTTAGGAGCGACCGTAAGACCAGAAAAAGGTTCGGCCTTGGAGGGAGGTGCCCAGAAGCACAAACCTAAATCCTGGTGTTTAGGAATCACGCGTTGTCGCTCAAGCATAACGTCAGGAGGATGTCAAAAAGTAGCTAGTATATCAAGCAATTTCGGGCTATTTCAATAATTAATAATTTATAATTAATAATTACCTCTTCTTTTTAAGAAGAGAATTGGTTCAAAGGAAATTTGTTCTCCTTTAGGTAATGGCTGAGTGAGGACTATTTATGCTAATTAATGATCGGACCCAGAAAATGATTGGGCTGATGATTAGGTAAGAATCTCTCAAATGGGTTCTATAAACTGCCGTATCGGTAGCCTTATGTAGGCTAGTAAAATTTCTGGTCAAAATGCAATATTGATTCCTCTTCGTTGTTTATGATGCTCCCTTTCAGAAGAGCGTCGGTCTTCGAGCAACGTTACGATCAAAGACCTTCTATAAAGATTTGAGACAAATTATCTAGAAATATGCTTAAAAGACCTAGGGAAAAATGTATAAATTGTTAATAATATGGAAGAGAATGGATATCAGTTCATTGAAGACTTAATTGCCATGCTCAACTCTTTTTACGGTCGAAGTTTATGAAGTAAAAAGCTTAAAAAAATAAAGACAGAGAAAATTGTAGCTAAGTTAAAATTGAACCAATTTAACGATGAAACTATCTGAAAGACATATTGAGTGATTGCCAAAAATAACTTTGAGAAACAAAATTTTCAGTTAGAGGAATTCAATACACTTGTCGCTAAATAGATGGAAAAAATCTCTAAAACCTAGACAGAGTAATTATTTCAATTATGTTGAGTGGGAAATGCCTACAAGGTTTACATATCAGGGGTTTCCCAAATTTTTTATGCGATCAAACGACAACTATAATAATCATATATTTGTCACTATATCCTCAAAAAGTAGTTCAGAGTAATCTCTATGCACGAGCGGGGATGAAAATGAGTTAACTATTTATGCTTGACAACTTTAGCTTTACTGTGCTATTTTTATCAAAAATAAATTACTATAAAGTTAGTCAAAGACCAACCATCTCCTGAAAGGCAGCTTCGGGAGAAAGACCAATCAGTGTTGCACTTATCACAGTAAGGCTGCTAAGATAAATAAGGCGGCTTGGCAGGCAGTTTCAGTCTGTAGATAAACCATTAATAACGAAAAGAGGTTCGACCTTTGATTCATGTGCTATGTTTCGCTGCGCGACATCAAAAGCGTTTGCAGATAATTCCGTAAGATAGCTTCTCTGTAAGAGCCAAGAGAAACCGCGGGTTATGAGGTTTAGGAATTTCACTTTCTCACTAAAGCACAAATTTGGGAGGATGTCAAAGGCAGACCCTTGGGTAAAAATACTCAGCAAAAAATGTACATCAATTATAGTAAGCCCAATATATTTGGTGGTAATCTCCAGTATATCAAAGTTTGTGGAGGGGCAATTGCGCGACTCACAACTTGAACCATTTGTCTAGTGACATCTATCTAGGTGTGGAACAAGGAGGTTTTAACCCATTGCAGCTCAACTGCTCATATATCTCCGTGACTTTAGTCCGGGGATTAGTCAAATTAACTAGGAAAGCCAAATGCAGCTAATTGATACTCACGTCCACATTAACTTTGACGTATTCAATTCTGACTTGGAAGAAATCCGCCAACGTTGGCAAGAAGCAGGAGTAGTTCACTTAGTTCACTCTTGTGTGGAACCACAGGAGTTCCTTGCGATAAAAGCCATAGCAGATCGCTTTCAAGAACTTTTTTATGCAGTTGGCTTACACCCCTTAGATGTTCAAAAGTGGACATCTAGCACTGCTAATCAAATTCAAGAGTTTGCCAAATCCGATCCTAGAGTAGTAGCCATAGGTGAAACAGGATTAGATTTTTACAAAGCAGACAATCAAGAGCAACAAAAATTTGTTTTTGAACAGCAGCTAACTATAGCCCAAAAACTTAACAAGCCATTAATTATCCACTGTCGTGATGCCGCTACCTTAATGGCAAAGATTTTGTATGATTTCCAAGAAAATCAAGGATTGGTCAGAGGGGTTATGCACTGCTGGGGAGGTACTCCAGAAGAAACTAGAATGTTCTTAGACTTAGGATTTTATATTAGCTTTAGTGGAATTGTAACATTTAAAAATGCTATACAAATTCAAGAATCAGCTAAAATAGTACCTGACGATCGCCTGTTAGTAGAAACAGATTGTCCATTTCTCGCACCAGTGCCAAAGCGGGGCAAACGCAACGAACCTGCTTATGTAAAATATGTGGCTGAAAAAGTTGCTGAACTTAGAGGCGTGACATTCGAGAGTCTAGCAGCACAAACCAGCAAAAATGCTTGTCAACTCTTTGGCTTTTCTATATCCTAAAAAAGTGAATTCATGGAAGTCAATGGTTTAAGATATAATACCATACGGTCATCGTTGCAGTGAATTGGATGGAAATATGTACAAGAAAGATGTGGAGCTAGAGTAGGGAGATTACAGAAAGATAAAATCTATATTACAATAGAATTCTCTGGTAACTAAATCAAATCATTTTTAATAACTGAGCTTCCACATATATTAAAGGAGTAAATTGATGATTTGATTTTAAGGATAGTGTTTCGTTGTAAGTTGTCAAATCAATATTGCCATTTTTTGTATGAGCAAAAACTATCTGAATTATCTACTGTATTTGCCTATTGGTAGATGAGCTGTTTCCTCAAGTGTTTAATTATATGTTCAGCTCTTAAATATTAAGTGCTGTGTATGTAGATATAGTCAAGAGAATATTCTGCATAAACTCATATCTGAACTTACTTTCCTGGAATCTATATTAATATGTACTATTTTTTTTGGACGAAAATGATCGATCGAATGAGATGGGCATTTTTTCTATTAGTAAATAGTGTTTTATTAACTCCCACTTTTACCTCAAGTGTTTAAGTCTATGTTGATATCTCAAATGTAAATCTATATACTAAATTTGTGGCTGTGAATGTATAAGGAGATTATTTACCAAGGATATTCATAATTAGAATGAAAGCTATAAAAAAGCCTTATTGTAACTGTTTATGCCTCAGACTCAACTATATTATTGATGATAATTAAGATTAATAATAGAGATAGTATTTATATTCACAAAACAAAAATGAGATTTTAATATCTAGAAAACAAGTACAAGTATATACAAAAAATAGTGAAATTTATTGGAAAGAGTTCTCGCTATAGCTATTTATAAAATATAGAACTTATTAACAGAGATTCAGCTTAACTCAAGATAAAATTTTTGGTTCGCAGATTTTTAACAAACCACTAACGTAATTTATATAAACAAGTTGCAAACAAAAAAAACAAGTGAACTTACCGTTTTAGTGAAAAAAACAAAGCTGTTTTAAATAATTGTATAAAAAAAAAGGAGAAATTTATAATGAAATGATCGTCTAGTAAAAGTTTAACCCACTATACTAAATAATAAATTATGATAAGAGTTAAAAATTATTCTCTCATCATAAACTATAAACAGATATGAGAAAGGTGTGGGAAAATAGCAAAAAAAACATCATCCTTGAAACAATTCTGCTTGTAGAAGAAGTAGTAAAGCCTTAGTTATAATCTGGCTAAAAGATACCATATACTTGAATAAGTTTGACAGGCAAAAATTAGATTTATGTCAGTCAAACTATGAACTTGAACTTACGATAAAACAACTAATGGCAAAACATTTAGTTATTGATAACAGTTATAAAAATATAATATTAACTAGCTTACTAATATATAAAGTTCCACAATAGTAAATTAAATTGTGGAACTTTAATTCACGATTTTTTACCAGAAAATTGACTCTCAAAAAAAACTTATCTCCGACTAGGATACTCAAGAATGACTCATCAAAAATTAAACATTGATACCCAAAGTAACCTGCAAATTTTCAATATGCCCGATCTGATTGAAATTCAGAGGGCTAGCTTTCGATGGTTCCTAGAATATGGACTAATAGAAGAACTAGAAAGCTATTCTCCAATTACAGATTATACAGGTAAGCTAGAACTTCACTTTATTGCTAAAAACTATAAACTAAAACAACCAAAATATAGTGTAGAAGAATCCAAACGCCGAGACAGCAGCTATGCAGTGCAAATGTACGTTCCCACCCGCTTAATTAACAAAGAAACTGGGGAAATAAAAGAACAAGAAGTATTCATTGGAGACCTACCCCTAATGACAGATAGGGGAACATTTATTATTAATGGAGCTGAAAGGGTAATTGTTAATCAGATAGTTCGTTCTCCAGGAGTTTATTACAAAACCGAGACAGATAAAAGTGGGCGACGTACATATAATGCGAGTCTAATTCCTAACCGAGGTGCGTGGCTAAAATTTGAGACAGATAAAAATGACCTAGTTTGGGTCAGGATAGATAAAACTCGCAAACTTTCTGCCCAAGTATTACTAAAAGCTTTGGGATTAGGAGATAGTGAAATTTTCGACTCCTTGAGACATCCCGATTATTTCCAAAAAACCATAGAAAAAGAAGGACAATACGGAGAAGAAGAAGCCCTATTAGAACTATATCGGAAATTACGACCAGGGGAACCACCTACTATAGCCGGTGGAGAACAACTACTCCACAGTCGATTCTTTGACCAGAAAAGATATGACCTAGGGCGAGTAGGACGATATAAGCTAAATAACAAGCTACGGTTAAACTTACCAAACACAGTACGAGTATTAACCAAAGAAGATATATTAGCTTCGATTGACTATCTGATTAATTTAGAATTTGACATTGGTCAGACCGATGATATTGACCACCTGGGAAACCGACGAGTTAGAAGTGTTGGAGAACTGCTGCAAAACCAAATCAGAGTCGGTTTAAACCGTTTAGAGCGAATTATCAGGGAGCGGATGACTGTATCTGAGGCAGACACATTAACTCCAACATCACTGGTTAACCCAAAACCATTAGTAGCAGCTATCAAAGAATTCTTTGGTTCATCCCAGTTGTCCCAATTTATGGACCAAACAAACCCATTGGCAGAGCTGACCCACAAACGACGCATATCAGCCTTGGGACCTGGAGGATTAACTAGAGAAAGAGCTGGATTTGCTGTCCGAGATATCCATCCTTCCCACTATGGCCGGATTTGTCCAATTGAAACACCAGAAGGCCCGAACGCTGGATTAATTGGCTCTCTAGCTAACCATGCTAAAGTTAACGCTTATGGATTCATAGAAACGCCCTATTATCCAGTAGAAAATGGTCGGGTACTGCGCGATCGCACGCCAATATACATGACAGCAGATGCAGAAGATGATTTGCGGGTAGCACCAGGGGATATTATGACTGATGCGGAAGGGAAAATTTTGGGAGACGTTGTACCAGTACGTTACCGACAAGACTTTACCACCACCAGTCCCCAACAAGTAGACTATGTCGCAGTTTCCCCAGTGCAGGTCGTTTCAGTGGCAACATCATTAATTCCGTTTTTGGAACACGATGATGCTAACCGCGCGTTGATGGGTTCCAATATGCAACGACAAGCAGTACCATTGTTAAATCCAGACAGACCCCTAGTTGGAACAGGTCTAGAAGCTCAAGCCGCCCGCGACTCTGGTATGGTAGTTGTTACTCGGACGGATGGAGAAGTTAGCTATGTAGACTCAACCAAGATATCTGTGATAGATACAGAGGGTAATGAAACAGATTACCCACTATGTAAATATCAACGGTCTAACCAAGATACTTGCTTAAATCAAAGACCTCTAGTATATGAGGGAGACCAAGTAATAGCCGGTCAAGTATTAGCTGATGGTTCCTCAACTGAAGGTGCAGAGTTGGCTTTAGGGCAAAATGTTTTGGTAGCTTATATGCCTTGGGAAGGTTATAATTATGAGGATGCAATTCTGATTAGTGAGCGTTTAGTATATGACGATGTTTATACATCTATTCATATTGAAAAGTTTGAAATTGAAGCTCGACAGACAAAGTTAGGACCCGAAGAAATTACTAGGGAAATTCCTAATGTAGGGGAAGATGGTTTGCGGAACTTGGATGAACAGGGAATCATCAGGGTTGGTGCCTGGGTAGAATCTGGGGATATTCTTGTAGGTAAAGTCACGCCCAAGGGAGAGTCTGACCAACCGCCAGAAGAAAAGTTGTTGCGGGCAATTTTTGGAGAGAAAGCACGGGATGTACGAGATAATTCTCTACGAGTTCCCAATGGTGAAAAAGGTCGTATTGTTGATGTCCGAGTATTTACCAGAGAAAAAGGAGATGAGTTGCCACCAGGAGCAAATATGGTGGTCAGGGTTTATGTAGCTCAGAAGCGGAAGATTCAGGTAGGAGATAAAGTAGCGGGGCGACATGGAAATAAGGGTATTATTTCCAGAATTTTACCCATTGAGGATATGCCTTATTTACCCGATGGTACTCCTTTAGATGTAGTTTTAAATCCATTGGGTGTACCTTCGCGGATGAATGTAGGGCAGATTTTTGAGTGCTTGTTAGGATGGGCTGGTGAAATTTTAAGTGTGCGGTTTAAGTGTGTGCCGTTTGATGAGATGCACGGTGCAGAAAAGTCAAGGGAAACAGTGCATCGAATGTTACAGTTAGCCAGGGATACTTCTGGTAATGATTGGGCGTTTGATGAGAACCATCCAGGGAAACTTTGGGTTTATGATGGGCGGACAGGAGAAAGATTTGACCGTCCCGTAACTGTGGGAGTTGCTTATATGTTGAAACTGGTTCACTTAGTTGATGATAAGATTCATGCTCGTTCTACAGGACCTTATTCTTTGGTGACGCAGCAACCTTTGGGTGGTAAGGCGCAACAAGGCGGTCAGCGCTTTGGAGAAATGGAAGTATGGGCATTAGAAGCTTTTGGTGCTGCTTATACTTTGCAAGAATTGTTGACTGTGAAATCTGATGATATGCAGGGTCGCAATGAAGCGTTGAATGCAATTGTGAAAGGAAAAGCAATTCCACGACCTGGTACTCCTGAATCTTTCAAGGTGTTGATGCGAGAGTTACAGTCTCTATGTTTGGATATTGCCGCTCACAAAGTAGAAACTATGGATGATGGTACTACTCAGGATGTGGAGGTTGATTTAATGGCAGATTTGCCAGGCAAGCGAACACCATCTCGTCCTGTATATGAATCATTATCGAGTGAAGGAAACGAAGAATAATGGATAATGGATAATGGATAATTGATAATTAACTATGAAAAATAATGTAGTTAAAGAAAAATCATTTGCATTTGCACTACGAATTGTTAAATTGTCAAAATATCTTAGTCAAGAGAAACAGGAGTATGTTCTATCAAAGCAGCTAGTTCGTAGTGGTACGGCAATTGGGGCTTTGGTGCGCGAAGCCGAACACGCTGAAAGTCCTGCCGACTTTGTACACAAAATGGCTATTGCTCTGAAAGAGGCCAATGAGACTCTTTATTGGTTAGAACTATTACATCACGCAGATTACATTGATGTCAGAGGATTTAACTCAATTAATCAAGATTGTATAGAACTCTTAAAACTCCTGACTACTATTGTCAAATCGAGCAAATCAAATGACCAATAAAAAGTTATCAATCATCCATTATCAATTATCAATTATCAATTATCAATTATCAATTATTATCGATGCCAAAACTTGAACAAAGATTTGATTACGTCAAAATTGGGTTAGCTTCTCCAGACAGAATTCGTGCTTGGGGAGAAAGAACTCTGCCAAATGGTACTGTCGTAGGAGAAGTAACTAAACCAGAAACAATTAATTACCGGACTCTCAAACCAGAAATGGATGGGTTGTTTTGCGAGCGTATTTTTGGTCCGGCGAAAGATTGGGAATGTCATTGTGGAAAGTATAAGCGAGTCCGACATCGGGGTATTGTTTGTGAAAGATGTGGAGTCGAAGTAACTGAGTCACGGGTCCGCCGTCACCGCATGGGACATATTAAATTAGCAGCACCAGTAACTCATGTTTGGTATCTCAAGGGTATTCCGAGTTATATGGCAATTTTGTTAGATATGCCATTGCGGGATGTGGAGCAAATTGTTTACTTCAACGCTTATGTTGTATTAGAACCAGGAAATCACGAAAGTTTAAGTTATAAACAACTGTTAGCAGAAGATGTTTGGCTAGAAATTGAAGACCAAATTTATAGTGAAGATTCAGAAATAGTAGGAGTTGACGTTGGTATTGGTGCTGAAGCTTTACAGACTTTATTGGCAAATCTCGAGCTAGAAGCAGAAGCAGAAAAACTACGAGAAGAAATTGCTAATTCCAAAGGGCAAAAACGAGCAAAGTTAATCAAGCGTTTGCGAGTAATTGACAACTTTATTGCTACAGGTTCAAGACCAGAATGGATGGTTTTGGATGCAATTCCAGTGATTCCTCCAGATCTGCGTCCGATGGTGCAGTTAGATGGGGGAAGGTTTGCAACTAGCGATTTGAACGACCTTTACCGACGAGTAATTAATCGAAATAATCGTTTGGCAAGATTGCAGGAAATATTAGCACCGGAGATTATTATCCGCAACGAAAAACGAATGTTGCAAGAAGCGGTTGATGCTTTGATTGATAATGGTCGTCGGGGTCGAACTGTTGTAGGTGCAAATAACAGACCGCTGAAATCTTTGAGTGATATTATCGAAGGAAAACAGGGTCGTTTCCGGCAAAACTTGTTAGGTAAACGGGTGGATTATTCAGGGCGTTCAGTAATTGTTGTCGGACCGAATTTAGCCATTAATCAATGTGGTTTACCACGAGAAATGGCAATTGAGTTGTTTCAACCGTTTGTGATTCATCGCTTGATTCGTCAGGGGTTAGTTAATAATATCAAAGCTGCAAAAAAACTGATTCAAAGGGGAGACCCGAATGTGTGGGATGTTTTAGAGGAAGTGATAGATGGTCATCCTGTAATGTTGAACCGCGCTCCAACTTTGCATAGATTAGGGATTCAAGCTTTTGAACCTATTTTGGTAGAAGGTCGAGCAATTCAGTTGCATCCTTTAGTCTGTCCGGCGTTTAATGCTGACTTTGATGGTGACCAAATGGCGGTTCATGTGCCACTGTCTCTGGAGTCGCAAGCAGAGGCAAGGTTATTGATGTTGGCATCGAATAATGTTTTGTCTCCGGCAACCGGTCGTCCGATTATTACGCCTTCTCAAGATATGGTATTGGGTTGTTATTATCTAACGGCAGAAAACCATAAACTCCAGGGTAGTAAAGAACTTTATTTTGCTAACCTTGATGATGTAGTTTTAGCTTATGAACAAGGTCAGCTAGACTTGCATACTTATATATACTTAAGGTTGGCTCCTGATGTAGAGATTGAAACTGATAAACCAGAAGAAATGCCTCCTGACATACAACAGATATCTGATGAAGCAGTGCTGAAGACTTATTGGATGTCATTAGATAGCAAAATATTACCTGATAATTTGGGAGAGTTGAAATCAGAGCAAACTCTAGAAAATGGGGAGGTGGTGAAGACTTATCATCTATATAGAATCCATTATACTGAACAGGTCGAGATTAAGAAGGTTTATATTAAATCTCGCCAAGTTCGGGAGAGTAATGGAGTAGTGAGTACACAGTTTGTGGTGACAACACCTGGTAGAATAATTCTCAATCAAACAATTCAAAGTGCCCTCTAAATAATTAATAATGAATAATTAATAATGAATAATGAAAACTATAGTAATCTGCGCTTATGTTGCAAGATTTATGATACCAATAAAACTAGGACTGCTATATTTATAATTATCAATTATTAATTATCCATTATCGTAAGCATTCAGCTGTCAGCTAACAGCTTTGAGTTATTAACTTATTATCATAGCAAAGAAGGAATTAGCCTCTAAAGAGAGTTAAAAGTTATGAATAAAATTGGTCATCAGCCAACCTTAGAATTGCTTGATTATTGACAAAAGCTGTTTGCTGAATGCTAATAGCTGAATGCTTAGCAATTATCCATTGTTCATTATCCATTATACATTAATTATGATTTTTTATAATAGAGTCATCAATAAGGGTCAACTGAAAAAGCTAATTTCTTGGTCTTTTGATAATTACGGTACAGCAAGAACTGCACAGATGGCAAATAAGCTGAAAGATTTAGGATTCCGTTATGCTACAAAAGCAGGAGTTTCTATTAGTGTAGATGACTTACAAATACCTCCTTCTAAACGACAACTTTTAGATGCAGCAGAGCAAGAAATTCGCAATACAACTGAACGTTATACTAAAGGAAAAATTACTGAAGTAGAACGCTTTCAAAAAGTAATTGATACTTGGAATAGTACCAGTGAAAATCTTAAAGATGAAGTAGTTCGTAACTTTCGAGCAACTGACCCTCTCAACTCAGTTTATATGATGGCATTTTCTGGAGCGCGGGGTAATATTTCCCAGGTGCGTCAGTTGGTAGGGATGCGCGGCTTGATGGCAGATCCACAGGGGGAAATTATTGACTTGCCAATTAAGACGAATTTCCGGGAGGGTTTAACTGTAACAGAGTATATTATCTCTTCCTATGGTGCGCGGAAAGGTTTGGTTGATACAGCATTGAGAACTGCTGACTCTGGTTATTTGACTCGTCGTTTGGTTGATGTTTCTCAAGACGTAATAGTTAGGGAAGCAGATTGTGGCACTAAGCGAGGGGTGACAGTCACAAGTATGAAAGATGGCGATCGCGTTTTGATTCCGGTAAAAGATCGACTGTTGGGTAGAGTTATTGCTGCTGATGTTAAACATCCACAAACAGGAGAAATTGTTAGTAGTGGTGATATTCAGGCAGTCAGAAATCAAGTGTTTACGGAGAACTTGGCTAAAGCAGTAGGTAAAGCAGGTGTAGAAAAGGTGTTTGTGCGATCGCCTTTAACTTGTGAATCACCGCGTTCTGTCTGTCAAAGTTGTTATGGGTGGAGTCTTGCTCACGGTCATATGGTTGACATGGGAGAAGCTATTGGGATTATTGCTGCTCAGTCGATCGGGGAACCAGGTACGCAATTAACTATGCGGACATTCCATACTGGAGGTGTATTTACAGGGGAAGTAGCGCGTCAGTTTGTAGCGTCGTTTGCAGGTGTAGTCAAGTATCCATCTAATGTCCGTACCAGGTCATTCCGGACTCGTCATGGGGATGAGGCGATGATTGCAGAGAATAACTTTGATCTGATCGTACTAGGAGCTGATGGTCGCAAAGACAGTGTACCCATTCCTCAAGGTTCTATCTTAATGGTGCAAAATGACCAGCAGGTATCAGCAGGAGCGGTTTTAGGAGAAGTACAAAAAGTAGGTCAGGTCAAAAAAACAACTGAGAAAGTAACTAAAGAAGTCGCCTCAGACTTAGCGGGAGAACTTAAGTTTGCTCAGGTGGTGCAAGAAGAAAAGGTAGACAAACAAGGATCGACGACTCGCATCGCTCAAAGAGGTGGTCTTATATGGATATTAGCAGGAGAAGTATATAATCTGCCACCAGGTGCAGAACCAATGGTAAAAAATGGGACTAAGATTAATCTTAACAGTGTAATTGCTGAAACTAAATTGGTAACTGAACATGGTGGTGTGGTAAGGATACCTGATTCTGCTTTGTACAGTGCTACAGACCAACCAGGTATAAATGTTTTGGCGGGAGAAGCTCAAGAATCAATAGTAGATGAATCAGAAGAGTTAATGACTACGACTTCTGTAGGGGCGAATGACCATTCGCCCCTACTACCTACCGAAGCACATGATAATTTGCCTCGTGAGATTGAAGTCATTACTGCAAGCGTGCGACTAGACCAGGCAAAAGTTCGGATGGAAAGTATTGGTAACCGTGAGCAGTATATAATTGAGACTCAAGATAATCAAAGGTTTGCCCTAAAAGTGACTCCTGGTAGTAAGGTTGGCAACCACGAAGTAATCGCTGAACTTTTAGACGAAAATTATCAAACTTCTACAGGTGGGATTATTAAATATGCTGGAGTAGAAGTTCTCAAACGTGGTAAAGCTAAACAAGGCTACGAAGTAACAAAAGGTGGTACATTGCTATGGATTCCTGAAGAATGCCATGAAGTTAATAAAGATATATCTCTGCTCTTGGTAGAAGACGGTCAATATGTGGAAGCTGGTACAGAGATAGTTAAGGATATTTTCTGTCAGTCTAATGGAGTCGCAGAGGTACACCAGAAAAATGATATTCTCAGAGAAGTTGTAATTAAGCCTGGAGAACTACATAGTGGCGACTATCAAACAGATTTAGGGGATTTAACTCTGATGGATGGTCAAATTGCTACACCAGGACAGGAAGTAATTCCAGGGTTAGTAACATCTGAGTTAAAGTACATTGAATATATAGAAACGCCAGAGGGTCCTGGATTATTATTGCGACCTGTAACTGAATTTCATGTACCTGATGAACCTGGTGTACCTTCTCAGAAATCAATTAATTCTTCCATTGAGTTACGAGCAGTACAAAGGATTCCCTTTAAGGATGGCGAACGAGTTAAATCTGTAGAAGCTATAGAATTGCTGCGAACCCAGTTAGTATTGGAAATTGGTGAAGAGGCTCCTCAATTGGCTGCTGATATTGAATTATCACCAGACTCAGAGGAAGAGGGGGTAATGCGTTTGCAGTTGGTGATTCTGGAGTCTTTAGTCATTCGCCGGGATGTGGTAGCAGATACAACTCATGGTAGTACGAGTACCCGCTTATTAGTTAAAGATGGAGATACGATCGAAGCTGGAGCTGTGGTGGCTCGCACAGAGATTTTATCTAAGAAATCTGGTGAGGTAAGGGGTATCCGAGAGGGTTCGGAAGCTATTCGTCGTGTTTTGATAGTCCGAGAAGCGGATTTAATTAAAATACCAGTTAATACTTTACCGTCTGTAGCATCAGGGGATTTGTTAGTTGCTGGTACTGAAATCGCTCCTGGAACTGTTATTCAAAACTCTGGTATGGTGACTAAAGTAGAGGCGATTCGCGAATCGCCCCTACAAGTGGAGAATGGTAGTGAAAGTTATCAGGTAATCTTACGCAAAGGCAGACCTTATCGTGTTTCTACGGGTGCGGTCTTGCTGACTATGGATGGAGATTTGGTTCAACGGGGGGATAGTTTGGTACTGCTGGTGTTTGAGCGGACTAAGACTGGAGATATTATTCAGGGTTTACCTCGAATTGAAGAGTTATTGGAGGCACGCAAACCAAAAGAGTCTTGCATTTTAGTCAAGTATCCTGGTCAAGCTCAGGTTAACGTTAATGTTAATGATGATACTGTGGAGGTGAGCGTGGTCTCCAGTGATGGAACAATTACAGATTATCCTCTAGGTCATGGGCAAAATGTGATTGTTCCTGATGGACAAAATGTTGAGGTGGGCGAACCTCTGACCGATGGACCTCAAAATCCACATGAAATTCTGGAGACTTTCTTCAACTATTACCGCGAACATGAAAGCGTTTATGAGGCTTGTCTGAGGAGTTTTGAGGCTTGTCAGAAGTTCTTGGTAAATCAGGTGCAGGCAGTTTATCAGTCTCAGGGTATAGATATTTCTGATAAGCATATTGAGGTAATTGTGCGTCAGATGACAGCTAAGGTGAGGATTGATGATGGTGGTGATACTACTATGTTGCCTGGGGAGTTGATAGAGTTGCGACAGGTGGAACAGGTTAATGAGGCGATGTCTATTACGGGTGGGGCAACGGCTCAATATACACCAATGTTGTTGGGGATTACAAAAGCATCGCTGAATACAGATAGCTTTATTTCAGCTGCTAGTTTCCAAGAGACTACACGGGTGTTGACGGAGGCTGCCATTGAGGGTAAGTCTGATTGGTTAAGGGGATTGAAGGAGAATGTGATTATTGGGCGATTGATTCCTGCTGGTACTGGGTTTAATGCTTATGAAGATGCCCTAAGTGCAGAGATTAATCGTTTGGAACAGAATTGGGATGATGATATGGATATGTTTGAGGAAGATGATTTGCAGAGTGTGGTTTTAGACGATCAGACAGCGCGTTCATTAGAGTTGGAAAATAGTCTAAATTTGTCATCTTGGA
>NZ_JAAHGT010001139.1 GCF_010672385.1 Okeania sp. SIO2F4 | reverse complement strand
TTAAAAGTTAAAAGTTAAAAGTTAAAAGTTAAAAAATGATTGATATTTATGTTTATATCATCATTGCTCTGTTACCTTTAGCAGCTTTGATGCTAGTTTTTCAAGTTAATCCCTATAATGCTCTAGTTATTCGAGCTATTTTAGGAGCAGTATCAGCATTAGTTTACGCAGTTTTAGGCGCTGCGGATGTAGCTTTAACAGAAGCTTTAGTCGGAACAATGTTAGCTGTTACCCTTTATGTGATTGCAGTTCGTTCCTCTTTAGTAATGCGTCTGGGAATACTTAAACAGGTCGAAAAAGAAACAGAGAGTTATTTGACCGAACTCATCGCTAATATCAGACAAATTATTAATAAATACCATTTGCGTCTTGAGTTAGTTGAATATCCTAATCAACAATCTTTAGAATGGGGGTTGCTAGCGAAGGAAGTTCACGGTATTTGTAGTCAACCAGAGGAATTAAAACTCAAGGGGAAACCCACTTATGAGACTGCTATTAGAGTACATCGTCTGTTTGAAATTATGCAAAAGGAATTAACTTCATCACAAACAAGTGTGACATACATAATTGTACCCAACCAGGAGGATAAACATTAATGAAATGGGTTTATTTTTTAGCGGGAATAGCATTGTTCGTTAAAGTGCTAATTATGCCAAACCCAATAGCAGAAGGGGATGCAATTTCTATTGTTGACTCAATAGTTGCCGATAGTGGAGTAGCTAATGTGGTTTCTGGTATCATTTTTAGAAATCGACTCTATGACACAATTTTTGAAGTGGTAGTATTTACGATCGCTATTTTGGGTGTCCGTTTTTTATTAGCCAACGAACAACCAACCGAAACAGTTTATCAATTTAGCGATCGCCCTTCAATAGTATTGGCGCGTTTGGGAGCAACTATTTCTGCATTGGTGAGTATCGAGTTAGCAATTCGCGGACATCTGAGTCCAGGGGGTGGTTTTGCTGCTGGGGTAGCAGGAGGAACTGCCATTGGTTTGATTGCTATTACTTCATCATCGGAGCAGATGGAAAAAATATATAAAAAATGGAATGCTGCTACCTGGGAAAAAATTTCAGTTTTAATATTCATTGTATTGGCAGCGATAACTCTGATGGGAGGAGAATTACCCCAAGGAGAATTAGGAGATTTAGTCAGTGGGGGAATTATTCCGGTACTGAATATTTTGGTGGCACTAAAAGTAGCATTAGGTTCGTGGGCAGTTATTTTGTTGTTTATTCGTTATCGGGGGTTGTTGTAGGTTTTGAAGAGACCTCTCCCCCAACCCCTCTCCTGCAAGGAGAGGGGAGTAATGAGATTGTAGGTTGGGTTGAGTGCGACTCACATGGATTATGGCACGGATGTACGGATTAAGATTATAGGTTGGGTTTCGTTTCTCAACCCAACACCAGTAAACCAGAAGAACCTAACCTACACTATATTCTGTAAACTTCCTCATAAACGGCGTTTGGAATCCTAAAACAATATCTTTTTTTGCCACTCCATTCATTACTAACTCTTCTGCAATATCCACTTCAGTTCCATTCCACTGAATCAAAATTTTTTCGCTTTTAATATCAATATGAATCGGGCAACTATGAATTAAATGCTCGTTTTCCCAACCAAGATAAACAATTTGATAATGGTCTCGTACAGTATCAAAAATTGGCTGTACTTCGATTTCTCCATAAGCAGGCTTATTTTTGCTATATTCTAACAAAAATTCCTGGACTAAATGACGATATTTTTCTAGTTTTTCCATTCTGTAATTACCTCTTTTTCTGGGTTATAAATAATTAGTTTGAGCTGATTATTTTGCTATTTTAATGCTCTAGTTTCAGCCATAGTAACTGATAATTAATCACTGATAACTGATAACTGATAACTGATAACTGATAACTGAATTAGTGCTGACCGATAATTAATAAATTGTCCCAAGGCAGTATGAAATTCAGAAATAGCTGATGATTTTGCTAAGAAACTCTTAATTTCAACTGCTATCTTTTGATTATCTTTTTGTGCCCCAATTAGTTCGCACCAAGGTCAATAGACATATCTACACCACCGAAACTAACAAAAAAGGGGTCATGGGTGATTGACCATCCATCTTTTATTAGAGCATTTTTAACTTCCTTATGAAAAAAATCCCTGGCTGAGATTGATTTTTTATTATTACTATAATTAATATAGCATTTCTCATAAATCTGATAAAGTTTTAAAATAAGTCCCGTGCTTTGCTAATCTGATGTTTAGCCTAGTATGTAAATTCTACAAACCTTCAATACAACAGAATAATTATTAAGTCATATTTATCAATTCCCCTGAAATTACTTTTAGTTACTCTTGTTACTTTGGGTAAATCTTTCATTTGCAAATAATCAGATAAAATAGTTTCAGTTAAATCGCGATCGCATACTTGAAAATCACTCATTGCTCACCTGATAATTACTAAGCAATTATACATTAGAGAGTAACAAGCATTAGGTGGAAAATGCTAATGGTTTTCCCTTGCTTAAAAATTCATGTATACCAGTTGCCATTACTGGCGCGGACATTCTCAAATATAGTCACAGTAAAAATTTGACTTATGACTTCAGCTATAAAATGGTGTCTAGCGAGAGATTATTAAATGTTGATTTTAAGAATAGTATTATATCACACCCCTTGCTAAACTTTGTCGATTGTAGAAAAAATTTAAAATTATTTTGTAGTAAATAGCCT
>NZ_JAAHGT010001138.1 GCF_010672385.1 Okeania sp. SIO2F4 | reverse complement strand
AGACTTTCTTGATTCAATTGAATATTTTTAGCTTCAGCTTCCTGTTGAAAGATGGCAATCAAAATATCAATATCTGGCTTCCCGTGATTAGTTAATGGTTTTTGTAATTCTGTCAAAACAGCAGAATTATCAAAATATTCCCTCAGAAATCTGTTAAATCCATTCCATCCATCCGGTTTAGCAGAATAGAATAAAAGTTGTTGAGGATGGAGGATTTTTTCCCATTCCTTAACAGCCTTTTCTCCAGATTCAATAGCCTTTTCTATATCCGTTTTATTGAGAGATTGAAAGAGGCGATCGCCACCTTGTTTCAAAACACCACCCAATAAAGGAGCTGCTATTTTTGGTAATTCCCAACCTAAGAAAAATGGTTCCATAATGTTACCTCTAGTAGAGTGACTTAATCAAATAATAACGATAAATAATTAAATCAGTCATTAGCTTATCTCCTCCCGCAATTCTTCAGCAGAATAATTAAAAATAGGGACTTGATATTGTCCCAAAACTTCTATAAAAATAGAATTATCGAATCACCTAACCGACAGCTAACCCACTAAACTGTCGCCTATAGACAGATTGAAAACCCAAAACTATATCTGTCTTGGGCACGCCTGCTGCTAACAACTCGTCAGCAACACCGATATCGGTACAATCTTGCTGTATCCAGATTTTCCCATCCTTAATATCCACATGAACTGTGATACCATATACCCGTTTGTGGTCATCCCAACCTAGATTAACGACTAGATAGCGATCGCGTACCGTATCGAAAACAGCTTCTACTGCGGTATCTGGAGAGATATCTTCTCCTAAGAAACTTTCGGTCAAAATTTTTTGCACCAGTTCGGGGTAATTTAGTTTTTCCATGTGACAATTTTCTCCTTGTTAGGGTCAAAAATTAGTAATTTTAACTGATGTTCGGCGATGACATCTTGAACAAATTCGCGACGAAAAAAGCCATCGTAAACCTCAAAAGTAATTGCCAGATATAATATTCGATTTAGATGCGCTTTTCTTAATGCAGAGCGGTAGTTAAGAATTTGACCGAGAGCTAAATGAAATTCTTTGACCTCGGATGTTCCTACAAAAGATTTAACTTCTACCGCTATTTTTCGATCGCCTTTTTCGGCAGCAATGATTTTTTCTGCACCTAAGTCTATCTGGAAACTAACGTCGCCAACTCTCATAAATAGAGGGTCGTGAGTTATAGTCCATCCATCCTTTTCGAGGGCGGAGCGTACTGCATCGTGAAAGATGTCTTTTGCTGACATAATAGCGTTTTTTTAGGTATAATTTCGGTCGAGTTGCTGGAGTTATTTTTGACATTATAGCATTCAACAGGCATTCCGGCCTGTTGCTTGTTACTGATGGAGAAAAAAAGGGCGATCGCTTACAGAAGAAAGCACCCTATTATACCTCTCCCAAAATGCCAATTTTAGAACGGTGCGGTAAAACTTTCAGAATCTTTTCTGGAGATGTCTATTAAATAGTCAGTCCACTACTGGACTTCTTCCTTTTTAATTTCACCATAAAAAATCCATCCATTTGTTCTCTATGAGGCCAAACTTTTATCCATCCTTCTGTACAAGGTGAAACTATAAAATCAACAGTTGGCGGTTCAATTTCCCACTCAGAATTATTTGTCAAAAATTCCTCAATAATTCCCTCATTTTCTAAAGGATAAATTGTACAAGTTGCATATACCAAAACACCCCCTGGGTTCACCCATTTCGCCGCAGTTTCTAACAATTCACTCTGAAGTTTTGCTAGTTCTTGAATATTCTCTAAAGTTTGTCTCCACCGTGCATCTGCCCGACGGTGTAAAGTTCCTAAACCAGAACAAGGTACGTCTAATAAAACTCGGTCTGCCTTATTAATAAATTGTGGTAAATTCCGACTATCACCTGTAGAAATAGAAATAGATTTTAACTGCAATCTCTCGGCATTTTGCTCTAATTTTTTCAGTCGAGAAGCAGTTTTATCAATAGCAAAAATTTTACCATTATCTCCCATTAATTCTGCTATATGAGTAGTCTTGCCTCCAGGAGCAGCACAGGCATCAATTATTATTTCTCCTGGTTGGGGATTTAATAAATAACTAACTAATTGAGCGCTACTATCTTGAACTGACCACCAACCTTCCTTATAACCTGGTAATTTTTGAATTTGCCCTACTGCTCCAGTTAATCTTAAAGCTTGGGGAAGTTGGGAAATCCTGCTAACAGAAATACCAGTATTTTTAATAGCTGTTTCTACTTCTTCAATAGAGATTTTGAGGGGATTAATTCTTAAATCAATACTAGGGGATTGATTGAACCACGAACATAATTTTTCAGCTTCCGTTAAACCTAATTTTTCTATCCAATATTCAATTATCCAGTCAGGAAAACTATAAGATATTCCTAATTTTTCTACTGGATTTTCTGGCAGATTTATAGTCAAGTCGCGCCGAATATATTCTCGAAGTAAGCCATTAACAAAACCAGCTAATTTAGCAAACTTATTTTGTTTAGCTAACTCAACCGTTGTATCAACTGCTGCCGACTCTGGAATTTGTTCTAAATAAGATAATTGATATAAACCAATATGGAGAATAATGCGTAAATCAGGGTTTTGTTGATGGCCTATGAATGGTCAACTGGAGAAACAACACGCGTTATTACGGTAACAAGTGGCGGAGACTATACGGTAACAGTAACTGATCATAATGGCGTTTGTAAGAC
>NZ_JAAHGT010001137.1 GCF_010672385.1 Okeania sp. SIO2F4 | reverse complement strand
TCTGGCAATGTATGAGTAACACGTTGCAAATTTGCATCTAGTTGCGCCACATATCCGGAAAATTCCTGCCCCAAAGTTAGAGGTACTGCATCTTGTAGGTGAGTACGCCCTATTTTGACAATTTCCTAAAATTCTTCTGATTTCTGTTGGAGTGCATCTCGCATTTTTTTTACTTTTGGCAGTAACTTTTCATGTAATGCGACTGCTGAGGCAATATGCATCGCAGTGGGGAATGTATCGTTAGATGACTGCGACATATTAACGTGGTCGTTAGGATGTATTGGGTTTTTACTTCCCATTTCTCCACCAGCAATTTCGATCGCCCGGTTAGCTATCACTTCATTAACATTCATATTACATTGAGTGCCACTTCCTGTCATCCAGACTCGTAGCGGGAAGTTACCATCTAGTTTCCCGGCAATAATTTCTTCTGCTGCTTGAATGATTAATTTGGTTTTGTCTTCTGGGAGTTTACCCATTTCCTGGTTAGTTTGGGCGACTGCTTTTTTCAGGATAGCAAATGCTTTGATAACTTCTGGTGGAATATAGTCTTGCCCAATAGAGAAGTAGATTAGCGATCGCTGGGTTTGAGCGCCCCAATAACGGTCTGCTCGTACTTCAATCTTTCCCATACTATCGCTTTCGGTTCGCATTTTGGGCGTTGTTGATTCTGTCATTGGTAATTTTTTGATACAGTTTATTGTTCTATTTACCTACATCATCAGCTTTTATCCCACCTACTTAGTTAAATTTTTATTATTGTACATTAAACTCAAAATTATCTGACTCAATATTCAATTAGCGTGCCAAAACCAATGATTGGGATGTGACTAAATTAGTTTTACTTTTAGATTGCTGTTTTTTTGACTTTAAGTATTTTTCTACTATTTCTAAAATTTTCTTTGCATTTGCTGGTTTTCTTAAAAAATCTGTTGCACCTGCCACTTGCGCTCTAACGCGATTTATCCAACTATCTTGGGCAGTATAAATAATAATAGGAGTTTCTTTATAAGCAGGAGCTGTCCGCAAAAAATTACATAGTGCATAACCATTAACATTAGGTATATCTAAATCCATAAATATTAATTCAGGTGGATTTTTAGCCATTAAACCTATTCCCTCCATTGGGTCAGTAATTTTCTCAATTTTATATCCTTTAGGCATAAGAATTTGCTCTAAAAAATTACCTGTTATTGGTGTTGAATCTATACAAGCGATTGGAAGTCTGGAGTGATTTGTGGAAGAGTAAACTAGCTGTAATTGTTCTAAAGGAGAGGGTAAATCTGGTAATGCTCGGACTTCTATTAAACCTTGTTTAAAAAAATGATATAAAGTACGAGTTGTTAAGGCTAAACATTGCTTCTTTTGCACTGCAATATCCCACAAAGTATTTTGACCATTAAATTGATTAGTAATCGCCTCTAAAGATGCTGTAGAGAGACGAGTTTGTAATTTTACAGATTTTTTCACTATTGGAGCTTGTTCTGGGAAAATATCAGTAATGCCCATTTTATCCCAACGTTCCCAGAGTTTTTGTGATCCTTCTAGGATTTGTTTTAATTCTGGTGGAGATAATGCTAAGTTAGCAACAATTTCCGAAGTTAATTTTTGATAGGAATGCCAGTTTAAATTTAACACTGGTTGGCTTGCTAAAGAAAATAAGATTTCATAGCTGCTATTACGAATAATTGCTTTTCCTTCTTCTAAAGTTATTTGCTCTTGCGTAATACCTTGTTTGAGAAGTTGATATTCCCATAATTCTTCATTGGATAATAAACTAGCGTTAAATTTTAGATGCTGACAATATTGACTAATTGCTCGATACCAACGTCTAGTTTGATGTAATCCTCCTGTGGCATATAACATTAGTCCTCGACAAAAGTAAATCTGCCATTGTTGTTCGCCATTATCTATAATTAGTTTGCCTGTTGCTTGTTTCTGGCCTAGTACAGCCAAGGCATTCCATATTTTATTGCACCCCGTATTAGTTACTAGCATATATTACTCATTAACTATATTATTTTATAGTATATAGTTTTTTAAATCATTTGGTGAAACTATATTTTACTTTTTTTTTGTATTAAAAACTCTCTTGTAACTTACAACTCTTAACTGTTGTCTTCTGGAGCTGTTAATTCAAGCATTTTATAGGATATTCACCTTTGAAATTTAACTTCTCTCGTCATAATCTCAACTATTTCTATATTTTCTTTATTTTTTCATTTTTTCTGAGTATAGATTTAATTTTCTAGTCATTATTAATTGAATATAGCAGGATATTAATCTAAGTATATATAATCATCAAATAATTCAAAAAATTACCGAAAAATGAAAAATCAAGGTTTAAAGCCTCTCATTTCAAGGATAAAAAAAATTTCCTTTGAACCAATCCTCTGATTTTTAATAAGAGGTAATTATTAATTATTAATTGTTAATTATTAATTGTTTAAATTAGCTTTCTACAGCCAAACGAGTAAAATTATATCCTCGTTCTAAACTGATAATTTGGGATTTTTTAAACTCTTTAAAACTTACATATTTTTCTACGACTTCCACAACTTTTTCTGGGCTAGAAGATTTACATAGATAATCATTAGCACCTATTAACTTAGCTCTAGTCCTATCAAGAATACCATCTTTAGTCGATAAAAATACAATTGGTGTATCTTTAAACATAGTAGTTTTGCGTAAAAAATCACATATTGTATAACCACTAACTTTAGGC
>NZ_JAAHGT010001136.1 GCF_010672385.1 Okeania sp. SIO2F4 | reverse complement strand
TTTGGGATTTTGTATAACTTTACTTGGTAAATTGTTCATGGTGTAATTAATTTGATTTAGAGTTAAAGATAAATAAACTTTCTTGGTTTCTTTAGTAGCTTTTTCCCAAGAAAAATTTTTGAGTTGTAGCCAAAATATTTGCCATCATCAACTATGGTTAATATATCATATTGCTTTATTTTCTGAAAGTAATTTATTTTTTTGCTCCAACCCTTCTTGTAACATTCGGTCGTATTGATTAGCAATTATTGGGAGTGAATAATAATTTTCTACATATTTACGAGCTTTTTCTCCTAATTTATATCGTTCTTGTTCGGAGTCTAGAAGATTTGTAATTACTTCTTGCAATTGGATGATATTTCGTTCTGAAACCATAATTGCTACATCTTTTTCTCTAATTGCATAGGGAATTGCCCCAGATAATGTCACAACACAAGGTAAACCACAAGACATAGCTTCAATATTACTAACACCAAAATATTCTTCCCATCTGGAAATATTTATGGCATGATTTACATATATATTTGCTGCACCTAAAATAGTGGGTAGTCGATCGTGGGGAACTGGGTTCATAAATAATACTTTTTCTTCTATACCCCGTTTTTTTACTTCTTTTTCTAGTAATGGTTTAAGTATACCGCTGCCGATAAATTGTAGTTGGATATTACTGCGTTTTTGCAGCAAAGTAGTCATTGCTTCCAAGATATAAAATTGCCCTTTTTCTGGTAAAATTCTCCCGACAACTAATACTCGTAAAATACCATCTTTCTCTGAAAGTTTTGGTTGGGGAATGAATTTCATAGTATCAACTGGATGACCCATAATAGTAAATTTTTGGGCAAGTTTTTCATCTAATAAATCTAAGTCTCGAAATCTTTCCAAACACTTAGGTACTGTGGCAATTATTCCTGTGGTTTGGTCGATAGCTTTTCTAATTAGAGGACGTTGTACTTTCCATTTAATATCTCGGCGTATTTCTGTAAATGTGATGGAAGTATCAAACCAAACTGGTTTATTTAGTTTATATCCTTCTGCAATAGCAATTAATCCTTGTTGATAAATAGTTGGATCGAGTGTAATTATACCATCAGCTTTAGCCAAAAGTTCGGCAGTTTTTTTGTCTTTTAATTTTGGCTTCCTCCAAGTAAAAAAGGAATTAAATTCCCAATTTTTTCGAGGAATTGAAATAATTTTAAAGGCATCATTTTGATAACTATCGTCTTCAGATTTGATAATAGTGAAATTATAGTTGCAATTTTTCTGGAGATAATCATAAATCAAACTCATTGCTTCAAAAGCAGTTTCATTTTGAATAACTCCAGGGCGAAATATGACGATATTTTTCATCATGGAAATTTCCTCAAGTTATTTTGAGATTTTTCAATAAATTAGGGAAGGATAATCTCTTTATTTTTACTCCTTAATAGCATCAATAACTAGAGAGGTATAATTAGGTTTAATATTGGCATTTCTCCAATCATTTATCAAGCATCTTTGTATGTATCCTAGACCATCATCATTTTTATATATACTGTGAAATTTACCAGACTCATCCCAATATTCTATTAACTTAACTTTAAAGTTTTTTTCTAGTAATAAATCACTCATCATCTGGTAATTAAATAAATTTTTATGATCTTCAGAGCCTTCTCCTGTACCGCCAGGTTTAACATTTTCTATATAACTAGGATCAGTGTGAAAACCATCTGGAACAGCTATCCGAAAATTACCACCTGGTATCAAAAATTTGTGAATGTTTTTTAGAGCAATTTTTAAGTCTTCCAGTTCTATATGTTCAAGAACGTGTTCAGCTAATATTTTATTAATTTTTTTGTTGCCTAATACTCTATAAAAATCATTTTCTTCTAGTAGGTCAAGACTATCTATGTCTGATGCAATCCATTGAGGGTAATTAGTTGTAGCAGCTCCCACAATTAAGTTGATTTCTTTAGCTAAATATATTTTGGTTTGTAGTGCTAGTCTTTTGAAAATTGCTTTGATTTTTTTGTATGTATCTTTTATCTTATCCATTTGAGGTTCTCCTTATACTTTATTTACTGATACTTCAAATAATTCCTTACCATCTAATTTATCATACAATTGATAATTAGTTACAAATTACTTTTTCCAAAACCCCATAAGTAATAAAGCTTTTGTCTGTTCAATAAAAATTCTTTTAGTTTTTGGGTAAATACTATGACAAGCATAGGAAGCAATAATTTGAGAAATAATGGTAGAAATTGCAGCTCCCATCATTCCATATTTGATAATCAAAAAGTAGTTTAAAATAATATTAACCACTGCCCCTGTAGCAGTAGCTGCTGCTGAAAATTTAGTCAGTCCCTCTGCTATTAAACAAGGACTTCTAGCAACACCCAGAGATACAAATAATCCTGACCACACATGAACTGCAAATATCGATCCTCCGGGTGCATAGTTTTCTCCGTATATTAGTGTAACAATTGAAGTAGAAATAAAAGTTATAGGTATGGCAAAAGCATAATTCATTGCTGTGACAATACTAAATAATTTTTGCTGCCTCTGATAATATAATTCCTTACTAACTTCTTGAGCTTTGATAATTGTTGGAAATACTGACTGTACGACAGTATTTGGAATCAAATATAACATTTCTGAAAGTTTAGCGATCGCTGCATAAATTCCTACTGCTGATTCACCAAGCATTTCCCCCAACATAATTTGATCTGTTCGTAGATACACCATAATTACA
>NZ_JAAHGT010001135.1 GCF_010672385.1 Okeania sp. SIO2F4 | reverse complement strand
TTTCAATTCCCGAGCGGTTTTAACCTTCTTGTAATTATCAAGTTCGCAATTATCCATTATCCATTAATGAATTCTTCTCTCCTAGATAACTAAAGCCTTTCTCCTTCTCACTAATATCTATTTACAAAACCTACAAAATTACTATAATCAATTTTGACTTGCTCCACATATTGAAAAGCTACTTCATCCACTAATTCTCGAAACTCTTTATACTTACCATCGGTAATTTTTGTCACCTGTTTTTCTAAAGAATAAGGAACTAATTTTTCATCAAAATCTTTATCTGCTCTAGCATGGTCAGTAGCGAGAATTTTTCCCCATTGTTGAGCAACTTCTATAAAACTATCTTTATCCTTTAATCTTTTAGTTTTAAGAGACTTTTTATAGGGAGATATTTCTCGCACAGAATAATAACCAGAAAAATCTCCATCAGCAGGATTATTATCCACAAGTTCCATCCATCCTAAAAAATCATCAGCGTGTTTAATTAAAGCTTTATAAGCTTCAGCATGACGTTGGGCAGTATTGTAAAATATACTGTCATAATTTAGGCGATCGTATAAGCTAAATAATTCATAAGCAGGAGGTTGATACTGACGTTTAATATCGAGAATATGGTCATCATCTAAATTATCAGTTTCTCCTTCTATTAATAAGTAATAACGTGGCGTTCCTAATGACCCTAATCCAGCATTTAATCTTTGAGCAACATCTTTAACTTGAAAATATTTTGGGTCATAATTTAGATTCCCAGAAAGGGTTTCAGCATAAGCTAAAATTTCTGATTCAATAGCTTTATTGGCATCAGATGCTATACCTAAATCTTCATTTTCAAAGTCAAATAATCGTTTCTCTTCTACAACTTTAGTCCACTTATATAACATTCCTCGTCGTGTTTTTTCAGTAGCTTTTTCTATAGTCTTTTTCACCTCTCCAATAGTATTTTTTTCAGTAAAATATATCTGAGTTTCATCTTCATTGCCTACATAAGATTCTAGGGTATCTAAGTAGCTTTCACTAAAGCTATCAATTATTTCTTTCTGGTCATCTTTAGAGATAATAGAATTATCTTCAGCCACTAAAATAATACTGGTTGCTAAACGCCACAAATCATATTGATAATCAGCAATTATTGATTCATCAAAGTCATTGAGGTCAAAAATAATTTCTCCTTTGTCGTTATTATAAGCGCCAAAATTATTAACGTGACAATCACCTAAAATCCAAGTTTTCGTTTGAGCATTACCAAATTTACCAAGTCTACTATCATTCACAAAGTCCTGCCAAAATAAAGAATTTGTTGCTCGATAAAAAGTAAATGGTGATTCAGACATTCGAGCATATTTTTCAGCTTTTAACTCTTGGCGTTTCTGGGGATTAGCACCTGATAAAATTAAGTCTGTATCTAATTCTATAGACTCCAAAACTTTTTGAGTCCGCTCACTATTATTAATAGATTGAGCTAAAGTTTGGTTAAATACAAAAAAAACATTTACTGTCAAAATTAAAATTATTACTATCAACCAACTTCGGAAAACTTTATTCAACTGATTCATCATTATTAATCAAAAATTCTCGCATATATTGATTCACTAATTCAGGCTGTTCTTCTTGTACCCAATGGCTACAGTTAGGAATATAACGAAGTTGAAAACTCTCCACATATTCTTCCGTACCATAAGTTAATTCTATTCCTAAAGCCGTATCATTTTTTCCCCAAATCATTAAAGTAGGAATTCGTAGCATTCCCCACTCTTGCCGATCAAAAAAACCAGGAAAAATATTACGATAATAATTAATCATTGCAGTTAAAGCTCCTCGTTTAGCTGCTGCATCTTTATATGCTTCTAAGTCAGCTTCAGTAAAAGCAAATTTATTAATCGCCATATTTTTAAATGCAGAAGCAATAGCCTGATAATCATCAAATTCAAACATCAATTCAGGTAAAAAAGGCAATTGAAAGAAAAATATATACCAACTTCTTAAAAGTTGCTCTGGAGTACCTAATCCTTCCATAAATTTTGCAGGATGAGGAATATTCATTACAATTAATTTTTCGACCATTTCTGGATGTGCATAAGCAAAACACCAAGCTATTGCCCCTCCCCAATCATGCCCTACTAAAACACAATTTTCATAACCTAATCCTTTAATTACTCCTTCTATATCTTTGATAAATTCTGCCATAACATAAGCAGATTTTTCTTCAGGTTTATCACTTTCATTGTACCCTCTCAAATCTAGGGCAACTACTTTATAATCTTGAGCAAATTCAGGTATTTGATGTCTCCAAGAATACCAAAATTCAGGGAATCCATGTAACATTAACATTAATGGGCCAGACCCTTCAGTAATATAATGGAGATTAATGCTATTTGCTTGGATAAAATTGCTGGGAAAAAGATTCTCTTTGATTGACATTGATACCTCCGAAATAATCACTTAAATTTTAACTTGCTATACTCAAAGGAAAAAGAAAATAGGAAATGGGAATATATTTTTGGTTGATTGAATTGCTTTATATTTATAATTAAATTCAAGATTAATTTGGTAGTAACTCTTTTGTGCCGATAAGTAAGTATTCAGCCGTCAGCTAGCCTCCAGGGTCGTGGCTAAGTTTTTCATGTCGCGTAGCGTTTCATGTCTGTGAGAGCCGAAAACAACTACGAGTTATTAGCTCATTATCAGACCGAATGAGGAATTAGTCTCCACGGATAATTCAAACTTATGTTT
>NZ_JAAHGT010001134.1 GCF_010672385.1 Okeania sp. SIO2F4 | reverse complement strand
TCAAAAATTGTGAGGATGGAGCCGAAAATCCTTTGACGCGCGAAATTTTTCAGGATCTTCTCAGAATGCAAAAGTTAGATAGCAAATGGTTTCTGTAGTTAGTTGAATTCCAGTATTTGACAAGAAATGCCTGATTTTTCCGATAATTTTAGGTGTAACTCTGTTTTTACTTGCGGCTGTTTTTTCTCCCTTTATCCAGAATCTTCAGGGAAATGAAGAGCGAGTTATTGATATATATACTTTCTTAGAATTTATAGGAGGATTTGCTTTAGGAGAAATATTAAAGCGGGTAGTAAAAAGACTATTAATGCAAATCAAGTAACATTGAACAATTTGAATAGATAAAGTCATAACAAACCAGAGTTTTATATCGGTCAAGTTAGTTATATTGCTCTAATAATTTGATTGATAGATTAGAAAAGTTTTTTAAATTTTCAGGGTGCATAATAGGGGAGTTATAGGTTTATTGATTATTCAAAAGTTGTTGATAATCTTCTCTTTGTCGAATATCATCTAATGGCGATTCTTGTTGCGGGGGTTCGCCATAACAGAATTCTAATTTAACAACTCCTACATTCAAATCTAAATCATTTCTGAACATAACATTGATTCTTAATTTACCTGTTTGCCACTCAGAATTACCTAATTTTAGAATATTACATTCTATGCCTTCAGTTGGAGAAATCAACTCTATATTTTTTAGATCGAGTTTTACTGATGAATTATCAACTATTTTAACATTATTGATACGCCCTAGAACATCAAATACACTACGACCCTCTATGTCCTGGTTAAAACTCCGGTTTGCCCTATGCACTATAGGGTGCTCACGGAAGGAAGTTCTAATTTTTTTCTACTACCAAGTCTTTAAATCTTTCAATAGTAAAAGTATCTTTTCCAATCATCAAAATATCAGTATCACGTTTTAGAGGTTGATATGTATTAGTCATAATATCCGAGCCAACTTTTCTCTAGCTAATAATAACACAAGACTTTCACTAATCAAAAATTTCTTGATGTATAACACTACGCAAATAGGTTAGGAAATTTATAAATACTAAAACTCAGTTAGAGATTACTTTTAACTTTTGATTTGCACATAGAGCTATACTTTCTCCTTTCATTATTATTTCTTTTTGATTAACTACAGCAGTACAAAAAAATTTGAGGATTTCAATTTTATTAAAATCCTTTACAACCGATAGTTTTGACTTTACCTGAATGCTTAAAGCTGAAAACTATAAAATAAAAAATGTAGCAAGCTGCTCATGGATTATAATATTTTATCGTAGGGGTTTAGTCTCCAAACCCAAAAATGGGATTAATATGACTAAACTTCTATAGTTTTTTTACGAATCATTTTATATTCCTATAGTCAAATTTCATATCAATTAAATTAAATGTCAAACAATACTTATGCCATAATTGGCAGTGGCGCACTAGGAGGTTTTTATGGTGCAAAACTCCAAAAAGCAGGATTAGAAGTTCATTTCTTATTACACAATGATTATCAGCACGTTTTGGAAAATGGCTTAATTATAAAATCAAAAGATGGCGATTTTAATCTCCCTCAAGTTAACGCCTATAACAATACTAATAAAATGCCAAAATGTGATGTAATTCTCATAGGATTAAAAACAACGGAAAATCATCTATTAGCAGAATTACTCCCACAATTATTAAAAGAAAATACTGTTGTATTACTTTTACAAAATGGCTTAGGAGCAGAACCAAAAATTGCCAAAATTGTTGGGGAGGATAGAGTAATTGGAGGAGTATGTAATCTTGCCTCGAATAAAGTAAGTTTTGGTTATATTCATCATATAGATTATGGTTTAATTAGAATTGGAAGATATGCCAGAAATTATCAACTGGCGGAAATTACTAATAAAATGCGTGAGATTACTCAGGATTTTGAAAGTGCTGGAGTTCGAGTTAATCTCACTGAAGATTTACTACTAGAAAGATGGAAAAAATTAGTTTGGAATATTCCTTATAACAGCTTATCAGTAATTTTAGATGCTCGAACTGACGAAATGATGGGAGATGCTAATACGAAAAATTTAGTAATAGAAATAATGCGGGAAGTTTTGGAGGGGGCAAAAAGTTGTGAGCGTCAAATTCCAAATAGTTATATTCAAGAAATGTTAGACCATACTGACAAATTACCACCTTATTTAACTAGCATGAAAATTGACTATGAACGACGACGACCTTTAGAAATAGAAGGGATTATTGACAACCCTTTACGAATGGCGAGTGAAGTTGGTGTGAAGTTACCAAAAATTGGGATGCTGTATCAACAATTAAAATTTTTAGATGCTAGAAATAGACAGAACTTTTCAATTCAAAGGAAAATAAAATAATGGATATATTTCAACCTTTTTTTTGATTTAATAAATTTTTTCAGGATAGCATTTACAATATTTTTCTTTATAGTTGGTTTTGTCACAGTGTTGAACAATCTAACTCTTGTGAAAATTATATTTGTAGCTATAGTCCAATACAGTTCAGATCAGACCAAAACTTATAAAGTATGGAACTATTAGAGTAGCTCTTCATATTAAGTCCGATAGCATTGGTGTAATTAGATGTGGTAGGAGCATTTTGCTCCGCAACATGAAAAGCAGAGCTTTGCGTCAGCAAATAGCCATTCGTCCCAAAAGGGGTGAGGAGTGAAGAGAATTGAGAAAGATTTGGTAATAATTGAAGAAGGAACATTTTTTTATACAGAAA